>DATKMD010000069.1:0-21942 GCA_035542075.1 Thermoanaerobaculaceae bacterium | reverse complement strand
CGTAGAGGTGGTGCGCCTTGGCGCTCTCCGGGTCGTGGGCGATGGCCTGGGCGAAGTACTCGTTCGCCTCTGCCGCTTGCCCCGTCTTCACCAGGCCCATGGCCTTGCCGAGCAGCGCGCGTGCCACGTCACGCGGGTTGGAGAGCTGTTGCGTTGTCTTGCTGGAAATGGTCTGGTCGTAGCGGGCGCGCTGGGTGGGGTCGTTGAGGACGTTGTACGCCTCGGTGATTGCCTGGAAGTCCGTCTCGGCCTGGGCCCTGGCTTGCCCCCTGAAGCGGTCGGGGTGCCGTTCCCTCGCGAGCCGACGGAAGGCGGACTTGATCTGGTCCTGGGAGGCGAGAGGCTCAACCCCGAGGATCTCGTAGAAGCTCCGCCTTTCCATCGTCTCTGCCCTTCCGCTCAACGGCCGCTTGTGTTTCGCACCCTTCTAACGTCGGTGCTCGGCAATATCCTTCGCGACCCTGCGGACCGTCTCCGAAACCCCTCGGTCGTGGCTCATCAGTCCCAGGTCCCTTTGCGACAGTCGCCGCACCAATTGTAGCGCAATACCCGGGGGTGTCTTGGGGTTGAAAGCCAGGTTGTGCAACACCCCGTAACGGCGGAGCCACCGTGGCCTGGAGGCGATGATCCTGAGCGCCTCCTCGTTGGTGGCGCGCATCCCAGCGATACGCTCGACATCCATCTCGTTCAGCTTCGGACTGAGCATCACCGCACGTACCACGAGCGGGCTGCGGTCCCGCACCAGCAGGAGACGTTCCTCCCGCGTGCCGCGGAGGGCCTGCATGACGCGTTGCGCAGTGTTCATCTGTGCAATACGCGCACCTGCGTCGCGGAGCTCGTCGGGTGTGCCGGGCTCGAGCTCGAAGGCCACCCTCTCGATCTCGATCTCGCCGCCGGGCAGCCGCATGCCGATGGCCTTGAGCTCGTTCAGCACCTCCTCGATGGATGGGCCCTCGGGCACCTCGACCGCCTGCTCACCCCCCTCGGCCGAGGCCCAGACGATCGCCTTCTGCAGGAACTCCTCCTCGAATTCGCGAACGCGGCGTAGCACGTCAAGTGTCACCTGGGGGTTTGCGCGCAGGTCTTCCAGAATCTCCAAGCAGCCCAGTACCCTCACCTGGTTGGTGATCAACACGTCCTGGGTGACCGGCGGGGCGAGCCGCGCGATCCACCGCAGCGTCTCGTTTGCGCTCTTGGGGTGCTGCACGATTGCCTGCCACAACCCTTCGTCCTGCTTGCAGCGAGCGAGCAGGTCGAGCTCGAGGGGATCGGCGTCCTCGAGCTGGAGCACGGCCATGAAATTCTCCGTGCTGAATCCCGCCAGGGTCGTCTGGGCGGTTTGGGCGACCTCGGTGTCGCCGTCCGCCGCGAGGATGAGGTTCAGGCGGATGAGCTCTTCGCGACCGACCGGTAACAGGCCCTGGGCCGCGAAGAGCCGAACCGCGCGCGGCGCCATCCCCTGCCGGATCCTCGCCAGCAGTTCCGCGACGCTCGACATCCCGCCTGCGGCCTCCATCAGTGTTCGACCCCGGTTGATCGACTCCCGGCCATGCGCAAGCGGGCCACTGCCCCCGAAGCTCCGGCGGGGCTGCGCACCTCGCCCAGATACTCGACGCTCGCCGCACCGGCGTCGCCGAGGACCAACTCCACCTCCCGTCCGCCGGCGGGGACCTCCCAAGTCGTGTCCGCCGCAAGGAGCCGCGAAACCGGCTTGTCTCCGGCCACTCTGACCTCGACCCAGCAAGGTGCCTGGCCCGTGCGGATGACGAGCACACCTGGCTCCGGCTTCGGCGTCACGGTGGGCTGCGGTGGGGCGGGGGTCGGCGCTGCGGCGGCAACGGGCTGAGTGATGGCCTCTGGCGCGGGTCGCGGGGTCTCGCTCGGGCCCTTCTGGAGCTGGAGGACGGCGGCGACCCCGACCGCGACCAGGGCGAGTCCCACCACCCAGGGACCAATTCGCCTCCTCCTGATCGGGACAGCGGGCTGCTCCGGCACGAAGTGTCTGGACTCCTCGAACTTCTGCCAAGCTGCCTCGAAGGCCGGTATCCACTCGTCGGCCGACCTTCCCATGAGCTCGAGGACCTGGCGAAGGAACATGCGGGCGAAGACCCGGTTGGGGAGCTTCGCGAAGTCACCCGCTTCGAGAGCCGAAAGGGTCCGCACCGAGATCTTGGTCCGCTCGGCGATCGTTTCGAGGGCGATGCCCGCCGCGGAACGGGTGGTCCGCAGCGCTTCACCGAACTCGTAGGGCGTGGTTTTCGAGGCGGACCCCATGTGTTCGCAGTTTAGAGCTTGCGAGGCGGAGTTCAAGAGGGGGCTGCTGCTTCGCCTGAGGTCTCGGCATGACGCTGGCTCAGGAGACGGTTGGCGGCGTCCCGGAGTCGGCCGTCGACCTCGGCTGATGTTGCAAGCCCGACAAGCTCTGTTTCGGGTAGCAGGGCGAGCAGGCCGAGAGCCACTCCGAGCGGGACGATCCTGCTGCGCACTGCGGACCGGAGGACCTCGGGCCTCCTACCCCACACGGGGTGTCGGAGAAGCACGAGCACACACTTGGGGTTGCGGTTCGAGTTCAGGAGACGCAGCGCCTCCATCTCCGTGAACTGAGGGTTGGAGAGAAGCGCTTCGACGCACACGGGCTGCTCGTCGGTGAGCAGGATAGCGATCAGCGCCCGGGGTGCCTGCCTGGCGAGCGCGGTGCGCTCGCCCAGGGTGAGATTCACGATTCGCTCGATGAGCTTGCGTTCCGACTGCTTTCGTATCGCGGGCTGTGTCCGGGGGTCGCGGCCCACCTCCAAGAGGTCATGCCAACCCAGCCGCGGCAGCGCGTCCCAAGCAAAGTGCCGCGGGCAGCGCGGGTGCCTGACGACCAGCTGCAGCACGCGGTGTGAGGTCAGGACCCAGGGGCACTTCGAAAGTCGCTCGACCACCACGCCCGGGCAGCCTGGCCGCCGAAGCAGGCGTGTCAGCTCCCCTTCGCGAGGCTCCCCTCCGGATTCCAGGAGCTCGAGCAGCGCTGCAACCTCCGGGTCAAGTTGCTGCACCACAAGATCATGTTAGCGCAGCCGGTTCGGTGGGTGGCGCGGCCGCTTTCCTCCGGTCCTCAGGTCCGCCCCTCGGCTGCCTCGGGGCTACCGAGGATCGCCAGGACGCGGCTCTTGCCGCGCTCGAGCAATTCGGGCGTGCGTGCCTCCATGACCAGGCGGAGCAAGGGCTCGGTGTTCGAGGGCCGGACGTTGAACCACCAGTCGGTGTACTCGACGGTGATCCCGTCGAGGTAGTCGATGGCACCGTCGTGGAAAACCTCCGCGAGGTGCCTGATCATCGCCGCCTTGTCCGCGACGTGGAAGTTGACCTCGCCGGTGCCGGCGTAGCGCCGCAGCGGAGCCAGGAGTTCGGACAGGGCCTTGCCGGTGCGGCGTATGACGTTGAGTATCTCGATCGCCGTGATGATGGCGGAGTCGGCGAAGTAGTTCTCACGGTAATAGAAGTGACCTGCCAATTCGCCGCCGAACGGGCTGCCGATCCGGCGCATCGTCGCCTTCATGAACGAGTGGCCAACGCGCTCGCGAACGGGTTGTCCCCCGGCAGCCAGGATCTCCTCGCGCGTCGCCCACGACGACCGGATGTCGTACACGATTGGAGCTCCCGGGAAGCGCTCGAGCATCGGCCTCGCGAGCAGCGCCGTGACCATATCCGCCCCCACGATTGCGCACCTGTCGTCGACTGGGATCGCGCGATCAGCGTCCCCGTCGAACGCGATGCCGAGTGCGCAACCCTGGTCGCGAACCGCGTTCTGCAGGTCGCGGAGGTTCTCCGGTTTGAGCGGGTTGGCCTCGTGGTTCGGAAAGGTCCCGTCGAGCCCGAAGAAGAGCGGCACGAGCTCGATGTTCAGCTCCTCGAGCAACCCCCTGTACAGGGTTGCCATGCCGTTGGCGACATCCACGGCGACCTTCAACCGCGGCTCCCACTCGCGCACGAATCCGAGCACGTGCTCACGGTACGCACCCGAGATGTCGCGTCGCTCGATCGGTGCCCGCGCAGACTGCCGCGGCACCGGCTGGTCGTGTACGAGCGCCTCCAGCGTCCCGATCCCGCTGTCGCTGCTCACGGGGATCGCATCCCTGCGCGACAGCTTGAGCCCGTTGTACTTCGCAGGGTTGTGACTCGCCGTGACCTGAATCCCGCCCGATGCGCGGAGGTAGCCCGTCGCGAAATAGTTCATCGGCGTCGTCGCGAGCCCGATGTGCACGACCGAGAGCCCTGCGGCTCGCAGGCCGTCGCAGAGCGCGTCGGCCATCGAGGGGGAGGACGAGCGCATGTCGTGGCTCACCACGACGCGGTCGCCGCGGGCAAGGTCGTCCGCGTCCAGGATGCTGCGGAAGTGGAAGCCGACCGCATAGGCCAGCTTCTCGTCGAGCTCGTCCGGGTAAACGCCGCGAATGTCGTAGGCCTTGAAGACGCCGCTCATCCCAACCTCCGCGTCTGCAGGATAGACCAGGCGCCGGGACGCCGCCACAGCCGTCGGGTGCGTGGCCCGACACAAGCTGCGACCCGAGTACACTCCAGTCATGACCGACGAGTCCGGCGGCCCCGCGTGGGCCTGGTTCGGAGGAGGCGTCGTGCCCTTCGTGGACGCGCGGGTCCCGATCGAGGACCGAGCCCTGCAGTTCGGCGAGAGCCTGTACGAGGTCGTCGGCGTGCCGCGCGGGGAGCCTTTCCGCCTCTCGGAGCACGTTTCGAGAATGCAGACCGCGGCCCGCGAGATCGGGCTCGGCCGGGGTGTGCCGGACCTTGCGGGGTGGAGGGTAATCGTGGCCGAGCTGCACCGCCGCGAACCTCACCACTCAGCCATCCTCTATGCACAGGTCACGGGCGGGACCGCCCCCCGCTCGCACGTACCTGCAACGGCGCCGGACCCTCTCTTCTTCGCCTACCTGAGGCGCTACTCCTTCCCGAGGCTTGCCGAGACGGTCCGCGGCATTGCGGTCATCACACTCCCGGATCCCCGCTGGCAGCGGCGGGACCTGAAAACACCGATGCTGCTGCCTGCCGTGCTCGCGAGGAGAGACGCTCTCGCGCGGGGCGCGGAGGAGGCGATCTTCGTTGGACAGGACGGTTTGGTGAACGAGGGCGCAGTCAGCACGGTCTTCGCCGTGCATGGCCGAACGGTCGCCACTCCGCCGGCGAATCAACGCATTCTCGAGGGGATCAGCACGAGGGTGGTCGAGGAGATCTGTCGCGATGCGGGTGTCGCCTTCTCGGTTCGACCGCTGCCGCTCGCCGACCTCCGCAGGGCCGACGAACTCTTCATCGCGTCCACGACCGCCCTTCTCATGCCCGTTGTGCGCCTGGACGGCGATCCGGTCGGGAGTGGAGGGCCCGGGAAGCTGACGCTCGACCTCGCTAGCCGGTTCCAGCGGGTGTTCTGGGGAGCTGCCGGCCCTCCGCGCTAGAGGAGCTGCGCAGAACGGGCGGACCCGCTTACGCCCCGAGACCGCCGTCGACGCGAATCGTGGCACCGGTTATGTACGACGCCGCGTCCGAGAGCAGGAAGGCCACCACACGCGCCACTTCCCCCGGCTCACCGAACCGACCGAGCGGCACACCTCCGGTCGCCCTGGCTCGTCGCTCCGGGGTGAGCGACGCGAGGAGCTCGGTTTCGACCCAACCGGGCACGACGGCGTTCACCGTCACGCCGAAGCGCCCGACCTCGCGCGCCAGCGCCTTCGTGAACGCGTGCAGTCCGCCCTTCGCGGCGGCGTAGTTGACCTGGCCTGCCTGGCCGAGGAGGCCGGCGAGGGATCCGACGTTGACGACGCGTCCACGGCCGGCGTGTAGCATCGGCCGCAGGCATCCCCTTGTCAGCCGGTAGGCCCCGGTGAGCACCGTTTGGAGGACGACGTCCCAGTGCTCGGCCTCCATCAGCAGGAAGTGGCCGTCGTGCAAGGTGGCGGCGTTGTTGACCAGCGCGTAGAGATCCCCGTCGGCGACGCGCGCCAGAAAGGCCTCGACCGCCCCCGCGTCGGTGACGTCGCAGCGGTGAGCGACCGCGACGCCGCCACGGGCGCGGACGGTCTCGACGACCTCCGCGGCCGCGTCCTCCCGGCTGCGGTAGAGGAAGTCGACGTGGTACCCCTCCGCCGCGAGGATCTCCACGACCGCGCGCCCGATCCCGCGCGAACCACCGCTCACCACGGCATTCAGCATTCCGGCTCCCGTAGGGAGGACCGACACTCCCGCCTCGGGCAGAGTAGAACGGATGTCGGGTGGACCGCAAACTCCCGGGTCTTTTGCGCGGGCCCGCGCTCGGGCTCGGCCGAGCCCGCGAAGCATCGGCGGCCTCCCCCTACGCGCTGCCGTCCTGGAGAGGTTCGAACACGGTCGGCGCGCTCACCAGCACCCGCCAGGCTTCAGGCCCGGGGTCGGCGCGCAGGTCGCCTTCGTCGACTTTGAAGCGAACGGCGGAGAGCACTATGTGTACCGTGTCCCACACAGGTCGGTAGTGCGAGACCGCTCCCTCGTAGATGACCCGCACGGGAACGTGGGCGAAGCGGGCCCGCATCTTTCCCGCACGCACCAGGATCTCCGTGTCCACCGAATAGCGGGTGCCCACCAGGCCCATCCTTCGCAGGTAGGGCGCGGCAACCAGACGGAAACCGCACTGCGAGTCCTCGAGCGGGAAGCCAGTCATGAGTTCGAGGGCGCGGGTACCGATGAAGTTGGTCCAGAAACGCTTGCCCGGAATCGCCTCCGGCTTCCAGAGGCGGGTGCCCAGGACGAAGTCCGCCTCCCCGGTGACCGCAAGGAAGCTCGCGGCATCCTCCGGGTCGTGCTGGCCGTCGCCGTCGAGCATCAGCACGTGGCTGTACCCTTGTCCGAGGAGCACCGCCAAGCCAGAACGGATCGCCGGTCCCTTGCCGCGGTTTTTTCCGTGCACGACCACGCGCGCCCCCGCGGCCCGCGCGGACGTCGCCGTGCCATCGGTCGAGCCGTCATCGACTACCAGAACATCCGACACGTGACGCCGGATGCCGCTCACGACTCGACCGATTCGGTCGCCACAGTTGTAGGCTGGAATGAGAGCAGCGATCGCGGCCATCCGGGACGCTGCAGTATACGCTACGCCCTTGCCTCCCGAGTGCCCTCGTAAAGGTCAAACCGCAGGAGCCGACACTCGATCGGGCCATTGAACAGCACAATCCTGCGGCTGGGCCGAAGACCGATCGACTTCGCGAGCTCCGGATTGCCCACCAGCAACCAGGCGGTGGCGCCGGCGGCGCGCCGCTTGAGCGCATCCCCCAGTTCGCGATAGAGGGCGGCGAGCTCTGCCGGATTCCCCAACCGTTCGCCGTACGGTGGGTTGGTCACGATCACCACCCCGGGGCCGGGTGGCTGGAGCTCCCGAACGTCGCGCCTCTCGACCTTCACGGCCTCCCCCACCCCGGCCTGCCGCGCGTTGTGGCGGGCCGCGGCCACCGCACGTGGCTCGTTGTCGCTCGCGACAATCGCGGCTGACGGTGGGCACTGCGCGCTCCGTGCCGAGACCCGCGCCTGCGCCAGCCGTTCGGTCTCATGCTGCTGCCAGCGCTCACATGCAAAAGTGCGCCCTAACCCGGGAGCCGCGCGCGTGGCGATGAGCGCGGCCTCGATCGCCAAGGTCCCGGTTCCGGCCATCGGGTCGAGGAACGGTCGTGTCCCGTCGAAACCTGCCAGGAGCAGGATTCCCGCCGCGAGCGTCTCGGAGAGCGGGGCCGGTCCGCCTCGCGGGCGATAGCCCCTGTGCGAGAGCGGCTCCCCGCTGCTGTCAAGGGCGATGCCCGCTCGGTCGCCCGCAAGGTGGACATGGATGCGCACGTCCGCCTCTCTCCGATCCACGTCCGGACGCCAGCCCCAGCGCGACCTCAGCCTGTCCACGACGGCATCCTTCACAGTGAGCGCCGCAAAGCCGGTATTCGGGAAGGCCTCTCCCCTGCCGGCCGCCTCCACCACGATCGTCTGGCCCCGGGCAACGGCTTCTTCCCATGCAACCGTGCTTGCCAGTGCGTAGAGCGCCTCCCGATCTTGGGCGGGCCCCTCGGCAAGCTGACGCAGCACGCGCGTTGCGGAGCGCAGCCAGAGGTTGGCACGGTAGACCGCGTCGAGGTCGCCCTCGAAGCTCACCATTCCCCGACCGGCGGTTGCCTTTTCGTGGCCGAGTGCCACCAGTTCGCCGCGCAGCACGTCCTCGAGGCCACGCGAGCAGGTGGCCAAGAGCGGCCAAGGCGAGAGGCTACGGGCCGGCGGCAGGGACCACACCCATGCGCCGCTTGTCGATGTACATGCGGGCGTCCGCTTCGTGCAGCGCCGCCGTGGCATCGGCGCCCGGCGCGAGCAGCGCCACGCCGACGGCGATCGAATAAGCCGGGACATCCCCCTCCGGCTGCCCTAGTTGACTGCAGAGGTGCGCGACGCGGCGACCCGCGCCTTCGATGTCCAGGCCCGGGGCCAGGACCAGGAACTCATCGCCGCCCCAGCGGAACAGGGCGTCCTCCGCGCGGAAGCACTGAGTGAGCGCCCGCGCGAGTCGCTTGAGGCAGGCATCGCCCCCGCTGTGGCCCCAGCGGTCGTTTATGCTCTTGAAGTTGTTGATGTCGAGGAAGATCAACGCCGCCCCGGAACTTTCGACCCGGGCCAGCTCGCGCCGGAAGCCGCGCCGGTTCAGAAGCGAGGTCAGCGGATCGAGATCCACCAGTTGGCGTAGCCGCTCCTGCGAGGCGACAAGCTCCTCGTTCGCGTAACGGAGTTCCTCGACGATCCGGTCCTGCAGCGCAACCAGGCTCGCAAGCGCTATGAGCAGCTCGGTGATCGCGTCGAAGAACGAGGAGTAACGAACGTAGGCGAAGAGGACCGGACTTCCCCAGAGCTGGGGAGCCAGAACCGGAACGTAGTGCAGGAAGACTGCACCTTCAACGGCGAACCCCGCGCCCAGCCACCGTGACCGTTCTCCGCGGGGTTTCCTCAGCACCCACACACCGGCGGTGGCCATCACCGCCCCGACCATCAGGCACTGGGCGATCTGAACGTACCCGGTTTGCCTGGCCAGAACGCCCATGGTCAGTCCCCACACGGTCACGATGACCGCGACCTGCTTGGGACGCAGCCAGTTACCGATGTTCGAACGGAAGTGGTGGCGTGTCCCGGCCACCAGCAACAGCACGAACAGCGTCTTCGCCGCAGCGTAGAGGCCGACTGCAACCGGGGGCATCGCTTGCACGGCTGGGCGCAACGAATAGATGAAGACGCTCGTCAGGGCGAAGGCGTCCGCGACCCACGCCCACGCCCACAGCCTAACCTCGTCGAGTTTGGAGGTGCGCGAGAGGAAGAAGAAGAAGAGGGCGATGACGGACACGACCGCGAGCTGCACGCCGATCGACCAGCGTCCGAGCATCGCGAGGGTTTCCAACGGTCACATCCTTTCTGGCGCGGATTATGAGCGTCGAGGCATCGTCCGGCAAGCGGGGCCGGCTGTGCTCCTCTCCGGGGTCACCCCGAGCGTCTTGACGGGGCCGCGGCCCCGCTCAGGACCGCGCAAACGAGCGTGTCGCGCGGTGCGACCTCGGCAAGGAGCGCACCCTCCACATCCTCCGGATCGGGCTCAACCGTGGCGGCCGCGATCTCCGAGGCGCCTGTCCGCAGCGGCGACGCGCGCCGGTACCGCCCACTGCCGCAGGCTCGCGCCGTGCGCGGGGATCATTTCTCCCTCGCGCGCCTCCTGCGGCGGAGAAGTTCGGCGATGCGATCGCGGATACGCTTCTCCCAGCCCTCCTCGCTCGGATCGTAGAACCTCTCGCCGGCCAACTGCGGTGGGAGGCACTCCATGTCGGCGATCCGCTCCTCGGTGTCGTGCGCGTACACGTAGCCCTCGCCGTAGCCAAGGTCCTTCATCAGGCGGGTCGGTGCGTTGCGGATGTGGAGCGGGACCGGGTACGCGGGCTTCTCGGCGACCGCTTTCTGAACCTTCCCGTAGGCGGCGTAGAGGGAGTTCGACTTGGGTGCGAGGGCGAGGTAGACGGCGGCCTGCGCCAGTGCGAGGGCGCACTCCGGCATGCCGACATGCTCCACGGCGTGCGCGGCGGCCGCCGCCTGCTCGAGGGCACGCGGGTCGGCCATGCCAACGTCCTCGGAGGCGACCCGCAGCAGGCGCCGGGCGATGAAGCGGGCGTCGGCGCCACCCTCCAGCATCCGGCCAAGCCAGTAGAGGGAGGCATCCACGTCCGAGTTGCGGATCGACTTGTGAAGCGCCGAGATGAGGTTGTAGTGCTCCTCTCCCTCCTTGTCGTACCTGGCGAGGCGCCGCTGCGCCACCCGCCGGACGACGTCGGAGTTGAGAGCGCCTCCCCGTCCCACCGAATCGGCCGCGACCTCAAGCAGGTTGTACGCCACGCGCGCGTCGCCGTCGGCAAGGCGCACGATCTCGTCCGCCGTGCCCGCCTCGACGGTCAGCCCCCATGTCGCGAGCCCGCGCTCGCCATCCGTGAGCGCACGGTCAAGGAGAGTTCGGACCTGCCGATCCGTGAGCGCACCCAGGACGTAGACCTTGACGCGCGACAGCAGCGCGGCGTTGAGCTCGAAGGACGGATTCTCCGTGGTCGCGCCGAACAGGACGATATCCCCACTCTCCACGAACGGCAGAAAAGCGTCCTGCTGGGCCTTGTTGAAACGGTGCACCTCGTCGACGAAGAGCACCGTGCGCCTCCCCGTGGCGGCGCGCAGCCTCCGCGCGGCGTCCATCACCGCCCGTGCCTCTTTGACCCCGGAGAGGACGGCCGAGAAGGTCACGAACTCGGCTTCGCAGGCCCCGGCCAGCACCCGCGCGATCGTCGTCTTCCCGCTGCCCGGGGGTCCCCAGAAGACCAGCGAGGGCAACTCTCCGCGTGCCACAAGCTGCCGGAGCACCCCACCCTCCCCGACCAGGGTTTCCTGCCCGACGACCTCCTTGAGGGAGCGCGGCCGCATGCGCTCGGCGAGCGGGGTGCCGGGCGGGAAGCCTTCGGTTCCGCCGAACGGCAGCCGCGCGTTCATATCTCGGCGCCTTTCCAGATCTCGGAAAGCGCAATTCCGGCGAGCAGCTCCACGACTTCCACCCTCTCGAGCGCCTGCCAGATGTCGTCCCCGGCGCAGAACACCCCGTGCCCACGAACCACCGCCACGGGTGCACGCGCGAGCGCCTCCGCGCACGCATCCGCCAGCCTTTCGCTCCCGGGCGGCAACGGCGGCACGCTCTCGATGCGGGGCACGAGCAAGCGCCCCTCATCCAGCATGCCCGGGTCGGGGAGCAGCCCTCGTCGCACGAGCGCCAACACGTCCCGCGGGTGCGCGTGGACGAGGGCCTGAGCCGAGGGGCAGCGCCGGTAGAAAGCGAGGTGCGCGGGCGCCTCGGTCGAGGCCCGCGGCGGCGGAGGTTCCCCGATCCAACAGGTCACGAGCTCCGGCGCGGAGAGGCATCCCTTGTGGGCGCCCCGCGGGGTCAGGAGGATGGACTGCGACCCGAGCCGGCACGACAGGTTCCCTTCCCGGCCACGGATCAGCCCTCGCCGGCTGAGTGCCGCCCCTACCGCCACAAGCTCGGCGCGCCGCAGCGCTTCGGTCCAGTTCTCCATTCTCTGACGTGCCGGGTCGCCCCGGCCCTGCCCGCGAGTCTACATTCATCCCGGGCGGGATGGGGCCAGGTGCCGCGTGGCACGGTCCTGGGTGGAGGAGACCTCAACCGCGAGCGGCGCTCGGGATGAGATCCTGAGCTGCGCTCGGGATGGGATCCGTCGCTACGCTCAGGATGATTACTGGCCGCCAGGAGCGGCCAGTGGCGACTCTGCAGTGCCCTGGGATCCTTCCCTGCGCTCAGGATGAGATCCTTCGCTACGCTCGGGATGGGATCCTTCGCTACGCTCAGGATGACCTTTGCCTGCGAACCGCAGGCAAAGGTCACTTTGTGCGCTTGGCGATCTCACCCTCCAGACCGGTCAGGTCGGGGATGCCGGGGATCTTCCCCTGGAGCTGCTTGAGCTTGTCCACCTCGACCTTGGCGCCAGCAGGGTCGTTGAGATCGAAGAGGCGCACGACCGCGGCGTTGTAGCGCGACTGCCAGTGATCCGGTCGCATGTCGGCAGCACGGTCGAAGAGCTCGAGCGCCTTCTGCGGTTTGCCGGTCTCCTTGTAGCAAACACCCAGGTCCGTCAGCACATCGGGCGAGTCGTCCTTGATGGCGCGTGCCTTCTCGTAGTAGTCGACGGCCTTGACGAAGTCGTTGAGGTCGTACTGCGTGTTGGCCATCTGAACGAGGTGGTCGTAGTTCTTGGGATCCTTGGCAATCAACGTCTCGAGCTCACGGGTCTGCTCCAGCAGGCGCGGGTTCGCGGTCGCCGCCGTGCGCCCGCCCTCCGGTGGCATCTGAGGCTGACCGGTCAGCGCAGGCGCTCCGGGAACTCCCGCGTGGGGGTCGGTCGCCTGCGCGACGGGGACAACACCCTGCTTCTGGCCGATCAGGTACCCGAAGAAGAAACCGAGAAGGAGACCAATGACAGCCGTTGCAATTGGGTTCTTCCACATCTCTTTTCTCTCCGAACGAAAGCGTCAGGGGCGTTGCTCGTGACGCCCCACCCAGGTGCCTGTGGCGGGCATCCCCACGGCGAGGTTGGTTGCGTCCCACGTCCCCTCGAATCGCTTCTCGTTTCCGCGCGTCATCAGGCGCCCGTTGTAGACCGCGTTGAAGCCCTGCTGCGAGTCGATCCGCTCGAGACGCAGGTTGCCGTCGATGAAGGTGCCACGAAGGGAGCCTTTCCAGCCGCCTGAGAGCTGATAGACCCCGGTCACGACGCTGCCGTCAAGGCGCAGGTCGAAGTTCCCCGTCATTGCGCCCGGCTCTATCGAGACGATCCACCTGCCGGAAACCTCGTCCGGGCTGAGCTGACTCGTCTGGTCCATCCGGCGGATCTCGGCCTGGACCTGCTCAAGGTAGGCGCGCCGGGCGCCAATTGTGGATCGCAGCTGCTGAGCGGAGCCCACGAGGCTCTCCACCTCGGACTCGGCGTGCCGCAGGTCGGCGGAGCGGGCGTTGAAGCTGCCGAGGTCCTCGCCCTCCTTCTGCGCGCGCAGAAGGTCGTCTCCCAGGCGCAGCAGGCGGTCGCTGGCTGCCCTGAGCTGTTCCTGAACCTTGTCGAGGGTGGCAAGGTCCGCCGCCAGCAGGCGCTTTTCGACCTCGGCCTGCGCCTTGAAGACGTCGAGCACCGTGTCCCGGCCCTGCGCAGACGCCAGACCCGCCAGCAGCAGAGCAACGACCGTGAGCGCGCCCCTTTGCCTCATAGTTCCTTCTCCCGCGTCCTGCCGCCCCGATGCGCGGTGCGCCATCCCCTGGTCACACTAGCACAGAAGGTGGCGGATGCCCGGCCTGCTAGAATCCACCGATGTCGGAACCGACGAGCCGCCAACCCGCGATCCGTGTCACCCTGCTTCCCCGGGACACCAACTCGCAAGGAACGATATTCGGCGGCGTGATCCTCGCGTACATTGACCAGGCGGGTGCCATCGAAGCCCGTCTCCACGGCGCCGAGCGGGTGGTCACGGTGGCGATGGAGAAGGTGGTCTTTCACGAACCGGTCCGGGTCGGCGATCTGGTTTCGTTCTACGGCGGACTGGTACGCATCGGGCGGACCTCGATTACCGTGCAGGTCGTGGTGGAGGCTGCCCCGCCCCGTCCCGGCGCCACGCCCCGCAAGGTCACCGAGGCCGAGATCACCTACGTCAACGTGGACGCGGCCGGGCGACCGGTTCCGATCGCCCGACCCGGTGCAAAACCGGGTGTGACCCCGAGTCGCAGGAGGCGTAGACTGACCCGGTGACCTGGGCGTTTGCCTACCTGGCTGCCCTCATCGTCGGACTCGTCCTGGCGAGCGTGACCGGGCTCCTCCGCGACGTCAGAAGCCTCTCCCGCCACCGTCACCTGGTCGTACCCCACGCCGATCAGTACCCCGCGTTCCTCAACGTTCTTGGCCGCAGGCTTGCGATCGGGCTGGTGTTCTTCGGTGTCGTGGGCCTCGTGGTTGGTGCCCGCTGGGTGTCGGACCGCCCGTCCACGGCCCTCGCGGCCCTCGTTGCGGGGGTCGCCGGACTCGTGCTCGGGTTTCTCTTCTACCGACGCCCGTCGGCCCGAACCGACCGGCACGAGCACGCGACCGTCGTGCGCGAGATCCCGCCGGGAGGCTACGGGCAGGTCAGGTTCGAGCGCGCGGGGGGAAGCGTGGTCCTGGCCGCCCAGAACATAGACCAGATCGTGATCCCGGCGGGCTCCGAGGTCGAGGTCGTGGACGCCACGCGCTCGGTGGTCACGGTCCGCAGACAGATCCCGGCATGACCCGGTCGGCGTTGCCCCTGGTGCTGGCCTCCGGCTCGCCGCGCAGGCGGGAGCTCCTGGCACGACTGGGCCTCGAGGTGACGGTGGTAGAGCCCCGCCTGGACGAGAGCCCACTCCCGGGCGAGCCCCCGCCGCTTCACGCTTTGCGCTTGGCGAGGGAGAAGGCACGTGCGGGTGCGGCGCTGCACCCGGAGCTTCCCTCGCTCGGCGCGGACACCGTCGTGGTCCTCGGGGAGAGGATCTTCGGCAAGCCCGCAAGTCGAGGCGAGGCGTCAGCGATGCTCGCCGACCTGGCAGGCAGGACGCACGTGGTCATCACCGGGCTTGCCCTCCGCTGGGGCGAGCGGGAGGCGACTCAGGTGGAATCCGCGTTCGTCACGGTCGTCCGCCACTCTCCTGAGCTGTTCGCGTGGTACCTCGCGACCGGCGAGGGCGACGACAAGGCGGGAGCCTACGCGGTGCAGGGCAAAGGAGCAGCCCTGATCGAGCGCATCGAGGGCAACGTTCAGGCGGTGATGGGGCTGCCGCTGGCAACTCTGCCGGCTCTCTTCGGGCAGGTCGGTCTGGAGCTCGTCGCCGCCGGGGATTGCCTGCTCGTCACTCCCCGTGCCTGATGGCATCGCCGAGGTCGGAGAGCCGGAAGTTGGCGAAGATGTGGTGGCCGTTGAAGTCCAGCACCCGCAGATCCTCCTGGCCGGAAAGATCCGCGGCGATCGCCTCGAACGGAACACCGTAGAGCTTCCGCGTTCGCTCGAGCGGCACCTCGTAGGCGATGAACTTCGCGATTCCTTTGTGCCTGAGCTTGGCGACGAGCCTCTCGTCGGTGACGCTCGGAAACGTGGTCAGGATCAGGATCGGGCCGGAACCCGTGAAGATGAGGTAGGCGCGCATCACGACGCCCGTGTGCGCTCCAGCTCGAGAAGGCTGTGCTTCATTGGCACGCCGCCTCCAAATCCGCCCAGGCCACCGTTCCCCGAGACGATGCGGTGACATGGCACGAGGATCGGGAGGGGGTTTGCGCCGCAAGCCATACCCACGGCGCGGGCCGCGCGCGGCTTGCCGAGCTCGGAAGCGATGTCGCCGTACGTGCGTGTCTTTCCGTAGGGCACGGCCTGCAGCTTGGACCACACCGCGCGCTGGAACGGCGTCCCGGCCAGCACCACAGGGACGCTGAAGCGCTTCAGGCGCCCCTCAAGGTACGCGAGAATCTCTCCGCGCGTCTTGCGGGCGAGATCCAGGGCATCGCCGTCGCCGACCTCGCGGGGTTTGCCGCGCGCGCCGAGGCGAACGCGTGTGACTCCCGTGTCGGCGGATTCGACCTCGAGCAGACCCAGCGGTGAGGAGAAGCAGACAGTCGCAGCGTGACGCGGCATCGCAGCCCCCTGGAGGTGGGTGATTCTACCACCTCCGGACGGGTCCGTGCCGCGATGGGTTTGGAGCAGCGAAGCGCGCAACCGTTCCCCGGCCTTGACAACCGGCGATCCGTGACCTAGGTTGACGACGTGCGGAAGTTAATCGCATTAACAGCGGCTGCATGTCTCCTCGTGCTCACGCCTTGCGTCGCGCTGGCCTTGTGCGCCCACCCGTCGGCGCACGAGTGCTGCCGCAGCTCCGCCGCCTGTTGCTGCCGCGGCGGGCAGGATTCCTCCCCCGCCCCGGCACCAGCCGCGCCGGCGCCAACGCCATCGCAGGACCACGCCGCGGTTCCGGCCGCGACCGTCGCGGCCGCGGTTGCGGAGCACATTGCGCCAGCCCTGCCTCTGCCCGGCACGGTTGCCCCGGCCTCGGGGCTCGTGCCTCTGTTCCTGACGAGCTGCGCCTTCCGCTGCTGACGATATCCCACAGGTGAAGTGTGTCTGCACCCCTGAGGGTGCACAATAGTCGTCTCAACAAACCTGGAGGATGTCGTGAAGATCCAACTAATTCTGCAAGCTGGCTGCGTGACCGTGTTTTCCCTTGCCGCTTCACGGGTCCTCGCAGCACCCGAAGCTGCCCCCGGGGTAGAGACCCTCGTCGAACAGGCGCTGGCCCGAGCCCCGTCAGTGACGGCCATGCAGGCAAAGCTCTCCGCGGCGCGCGAGATGGTTTCGCCTGCCGGCGCTCTGCCCAACCCCACGCTGGACGTCACGCTGCAGGACGTCGCCTTTCCAAGGTGGACCGTGGGCAGCGAGGAGATGTCAATGATCGGGCCCGGGTATGAGCAGGAGCTGCCCTACCCCGGCAAGCGGGACGCGCGCCGCGAGGCGGCAGGTGCCGAGGCGGCGGTGCGAGCGGCGGACCTCGAGCAGGTCCAGCGAGAGCTCGCCGCACAGGTGCGTGCCCTGTATGCGCGCATCTATGCCCTCGACCGCGAGAGCCAGTACCTGGCCGCGGCACGTGAGATGCTCGAGATGCTCTCGGCAACGGCGGCCAGCCGCTACTCAGTGGGCGAGGCCGACCAGGAGGCAGTGCTCAAGGCCCAGCTCGAGGTGTCCCGCCTCGCCGAGCGTCTCGAGGACGTGGCGGCCGAACGAGCCGGTCTGGTCGCAGCCCTGAACCGGATTCTCGACCAGCCGGGCGCCGCGGCCCTCGGCCGGGTCGAGGAGCTTCCAAAGCCAAACGTGTCGCCTCCGCCGTGGGAGGACCTCGCGGTACGGGCCTCGCCCGCGGTCGCCGTCCGCCAGGCGTCGGTGGCGGCGGCTGAGAAGCGAGTCGCGCTCGCTCGTCTCGATTTCAAACCCGACTTCACCACCGGCGCGGCAGTCGGCTTGCGCGGCGGCCTCGACCCCGCCGTCGTCTTGCGCTTTGGACTCGTGATTCCCATGTGGAGAAAGGAGAAGCAGGAGCCGCTCCTGCACGCTGCCGAGAGCGAGCTCGTGACGGCCCAGGCGGAGCTTCGCGACGCGGAGGCTGCAGCCCGGTCCGCGGCTGCGAAGCTCGCCGCGGAGTGGCTGCGAGCCACACGTCAGATCGAACTCTACCAACAGGCGATCGTGCCGCAGTCGAGCGCCGCCATCGATGCTGCTCGTGCGGCATACCTGGTGGGACGCGGAGACTTCCTCACGGTTGTGGACGATTTCAACCGCTGGTTGGACGCCCGGGTCGAGCTGGCGCGCCGGGAGGCGGACCGCTTCGCCACGTGGGCCGAGCTGCAAGCCCTAATCGGCGAGCCCGCCGGCAAGGAGAGTTGAAAATGACCGTGAATCCCACGTTCAGATGGCTTTTCCCGGCGCTCGCCGCTGTGCTTCTCGTTGCGTTGGTGCTGGCCGCGTGCGGCGGTGGCGGCACACCAGGCGCTCGCTACCAGTGCCCGATGCACCCCACGTTCATTGCAGACAAACCCGGCGAATGCCCGATCTGTGGGATGCGCCTTGTGCGCATCGAGGAGAAGACCGCTCCGACGACCGTACCGCGGTACGTCTGTCCGATGCACCCCGAGGTGACATCGGACAAGCCCGGACGCTGTTCGGAGTGCGGCATGAGGCTAGTCCCCGCTCCCGTGACAGGCGACTATCCGAAGCAGCACAAGACGTACACCTGTCCGATGCACCCCGAGTTCGTGACCGACGATCCGACCGAGCGCTGCCCGAAGTGCGGGATGGCCGTCGTGGAGAGGCCCGCCCGGGATGAGGGGGCCGGAGAAACCGGCGCTGCTGTCCGGGCCGGCCAGGAAACGCCAGGCGCGAGGAAGATCCTCTACTACCGCAATCCGATGAACCCCTCGGTCACCTCACCCGTTCCGATGAAGGACGAGATGGGCATGGACTACGTGCCTGTGTACGCCGACGAGGTCACGCAAGGGCCTTCCAGCGTTCCGGGGCTCGCGCCGGTGCAGCTGACGCAAGAGGGAATTCGTCTGGCCGGGGTTCAGACAGCACCGGCCGAAGAGGGGCGCCTCGCCCGCACCATTCGCACGGTCGGGACAGTGACCGCCGACGAGACGCGGATCCAGCACTTTCACACCCGGGTCTCGGGCTGGGTCTCGAAGCTCTACGTCAACTTCACCGGGCAGTTCGTGAAGCAGGGTCAGCCCGTTGTCTCGATCTACTCCCCCGAGCTGCTGGCCAGTCAGGAAGAGTTCCTGCGTGCCCGCGAGACGGCCGCCCGCTTCGCCGCATCGGAGCTCCCGGAGGTCCGCAAGGGTGGCGAGGAGCTGCTGGCCGCCGCACATCGGCGGCTCCAGCTCTTCGATGTGCCCGACGAGTTCATCGCCGAGCTCGAACGCACGGGAACGCCGCAACGCAACGTGACCCTCCTCGCCCACTCCTCCGGGTACGTGACCTCCAAGGGGATCTTCGAGGGCCAGCAGGTCGATTCCAACATGATGGACCTCTTCACAATTACCGATCTCTCGCACGTCTGGATCGACTCCGACTTCTACGAGTACGAGGCCAGCCTCCTCCGCCTCGGCCAGGAGGCGACGCTGACCCTGACGTATGACCCGGCCGTTCGCCTGACGGGCCGGATCGCGTACATCTACCCCACCCTGAACCCCGACACTCGGACGATCAAGGTGCGCTTTGACTTCGCCAACCCCGGCTTGAAGCTCAAACCCGGCATGTTCGCCAACGTGGAGCTGGACACCGACGGCGCCCAGGGAGTCGTCATCCCGGATTCGGCCATCATCGACACCGGGGAACGGCAGATCGTGTTCGTCAGCCTGAGCGGTGGCCGGTTCGAGCCCCGCCAGGTGCGTGTGGGAGTGCGGAGTGAGGGGAAGGCGCTCGTTCTCTCCGGCGTCGCAGTCGGTGAGCGGGCGGTCATCAAGGCCAACTTCCTCCTGGACTCCGAGTCGCAGCTCCGGGCCGCGCTCGCTGGGGCAACAGCAGGGAAGAGTGGAGAGGGCAGAGGGGAGAGGAAACCATGAAGACGCCCTTGGCACTCGTCTCTCCCCACTTCCGCGGCAGGGTCGTCGGTTGGCACTTCTCTCCCCTCTCCCCTGGGCGGTTAGGTGGGCGGGGTCCCCTCTCACCTCTCAGCGGGGGCAAACCATGATCAAGAGGATCATCGAGTTCTCCGCCCGCAACCGGATGCTCGTGCTCCTCGGCGTGGCCGCGATCGGCGTGCTGGCGTGGTACACGCTCAACGAGATCCGTCTCGACGCATTGCCGGATCTGTCGGACACGCAGGTGATCGTCTACTCGCGGTGGGACCGCTCGCCCGACATCATCGAGGACCAGGTCACCTACCCAATCATCTCGGCACTTCTCGGTGCCCCACGTGTGAAAGCGATACGCGGTTTCTCGGACTTCGGCTTCTCGTACGTCTACGTGATCTTCCAGGACGGCACCGACATCTACTGGGCGCGCTCGCGGGTCCTGGAGTGCCTGTCGAAGATTCAGCAGCGGCTCCCGCAGGGAGTCAGCACCGAGCTGGGGCCCGACGCCACGGGCGTCGGCTGGGTTTTCCAGTACGCCCTGGTGGACCGCTCCGGCAGCCACTCGCTCGACGAGCTGCGTGCCTACCAGGACTGGACCCTTCGCTACGCGATTCAGGCGGTGCCGGGCGTCGCCGAGGTCGCCTCGATCGGGGGCTACGTCCGCCAGTATCAGATCACCGTGGACCCGAACCGCCTCACCGCGTACCGAATCGCGTTAAGCCAGGTGATCGACGCGGTCAGGCAATCCAACAACGAGGTCGGCGGCCGCCTGCTCGAGTTCTCCGGGACCGAGTACATGGTGCGCGGTCGGGGCTATGCCCGGTCGCTGTCGGACTTCGAGAAGGTCGTCGTCAAGGTCGGCGAGGGCGGCGTACCCGTCCTTCTTCGCGACGTCGCCCGCGTCGAGCTGGGTCCGGAGATGCGGCGCGGCATCGCCGACCTCGACGGTCTCGGTGACCACGTGGGCGGCATCGTGGTGATGCGCTACGGCGAGAACGCCCTCAATGTCATCAACCTCGTCAAGGACAAGCTCAGGGAAATCGAACCGTCGCTCCCACCAGGGGTGGAGGTTGTCACAACCTACGACCGTTCCGATCTCATCGAGCGGGCCATCCACACTCTCACCCACGAGCTGACGATCGAGATGATTATCGTCTCGTTGGTCATCCTCATCTTCCTCTGGCACATCCCGTCGGCGTTCGTGCCGATCTTCACTATCCCTGCCTCGGTGCTTCTGACATTCATCCCACTCTACTACATGGGTGTCACCGTCAACATCATGTCGCTCGCGGGGATCGCGATCTCGGTGGGTGTCCTGGTGGATGGCGCCATCGTCGAGGTCGAGAACGCCTACAACAATTTGGAACGCTGGCAGGCGGAAGGGGGCAAGGGCGATTACCACGGCGTGCTCATCAAGGCGATGCAGGACGTCGGCCCCTCGGTCTTCTTCTCGCTGCTGGTGATCGCGGTTGCCTTCCTTCCCGTGTTCGCCCTCCTGGACCAGGAGGGTCGCCTCTTCAAGCCCCTCGCCTACTCGAAGAACCTCGCGATGGCCATCGCCTCCCTGCTCGCCATCACGCTCGATCCGGCAATGCGGATGCTGTTCACGCGCATGACGCCCTTCCGCTTCAAGCCACAATTCCTCTCCTGGGCGGCCACCAAAGCCCTGGTCGGCACCTACCACGAGGAGCACAAGCACCCGATCAGCCGCCTGCTGTTCGCGGTGTATGAGCCGGCGTGCCGTTTCGTGCTTCGATACCCAAAGACCGTGATCGCCACAGCCGTCGCGCTGGTTGCGGTGAGCGTGCCTTTCTACTTCAAGCTGGGCTCGGAGTTCATGCCGCCCCTCAACGAGGGAACGATCCTCTACATGCCGAGCACCATTCAGCCCGGGATCTCGGTCCAGCAGGCCAGGGACCTGCTCCAGGCGCAGGACAAGGTGCTCAAGTCGTTCCCAGAGGTCGTGCGCGTTTTCGGCAAGGCGGGACGGGCGGAGACATCCACCGACCCGGCCCCGTTCTCGATGATGGAGACGACGGTCATCCTCAAGCCCGAGGGGGAGTGGGAAGCGAATCCCCGCTGGTACTCCTCGTGGGCACCGAAATGGCTCAAGGCGGTCTTGCGGCCCGTATGGTCCGACCACATCTCATGGGACGGGTTGGTGGACAAGATGCACAGGGCCTTGCAGATCCCCGGCGTCTCCAACGCGTGGACGATGCCGATCAAGGCCCGCATCGACATGCTCACCACCGGTGTCCGTACGCCGATCGGCATCAAGATCTTCGGCGCAAACCTCGCGGAGATCCAGCGCATCGGGCAACAGCTTGAGACCCTGCTGCGGACCGTCCCAGGGACACGCAGCGTGTACGCCGAGCGCGTCACCGGCGGGTACTTCGTGGACATCGACCCACGCCGCGAGCAGCTTGCGCGCTACGGGCTCACCATCGAG
This sequence comes from Thermoanaerobaculaceae bacterium, assembly GCA_035542075.1. GTDB lineage: Bacteria > Acidobacteriota > Thermoanaerobaculia > Thermoanaerobaculales > Thermoanaerobaculaceae > RBG-13-68-16. The sequence goes on along the minus strand of DATKMD010000069.1, from coordinate 249 downwards.
CAGGTGCAGGACGTCATCATGTCGGCCATCGGCGGCGAGAACGTCACGACAACCATCGAGGGGCGCGAGCGCTTCCCCGTCAACGTCCGCTACCCGCGTGAGCTGCGCGACAACATTGACCGCCTCCAGCGGGTATTGGTGGCTACGCCGAGCGGTGCCCAGGTTCCTCTAGAACAGGTCGCCCGCATCGAGCTGATCCAGGGGCCGGCGATGCTCCGCGACGAGAACGGATTCCTCGCCGGCTATGTG
>DATKMD010000068.1:0-10621 GCA_035542075.1 Thermoanaerobaculaceae bacterium | reverse complement strand
CGCTCGTGAAGCTGCAAGCGATACTTCCGGACGTCGACCTCAGAGCGGCCTGGCGGCGCAGCAACCTCTGGGAGCAGGGGGAGATCGAGCGGCACGTCGCGGAGGTGCTGAGCGATCCGGCCGGCGCGCGGCAGAAGCCCTCGCTCTATGGGCGTTTGGTGGGTTTCGCGGCCGGGGACATTTTCAAGGCACAGCAGCTCGAGCTGAGGGTTGATCTGGTGGGCGCGGTGGACAAGCCCCTGGGGCTGGATCCCCCGTGGGTCCGACGGGGAATGCGGCGACCCCGCACGTTCCTCGACATATTCGACGTCTTCGAGAGCGTGATGTTCGGGGACACCGCAAAATCCCTGATCGGCCGCATCCAGTCGACGCTGTCTCTGAGGAACGCCGCGGGGACGGCGCTCAGGCTGCGACTCCTAGGTTTCGAAAGCGGAGCGTACGCCGAGACCTTGGCGTTGTTCCCTGGGGCGATGCAGCCCGATCCGTTCGTCGGCGTGCCGCTTGCGTACGAGCGCCGTCCCGACGGTTCGGCGCGCATCGCGGTCCCGCACTTCGAGAAGCTCTGGAAGAAGATATCGGACGCGAGTCCCGCTGCGCAGCCGTTCAGTTGGGAGCTGCCCGCGCCGCCGCAACCGACCCGACACAGCGCGACGCGGCCGTAGCCCGAGGTGAGTCGCTGCGCCACCCCTGGAGGCCCGGGAGGGCCGGAGTCCCCGTATCATGGTTCTGAGGGGAGGGACGGCCCTTGTTGTTCATCCCGATCGGGCTGGACCAGACCACGGTTCGCCGGCTGCCGTGGGTGAGCTTCGGCATCATCGCCCTCAACTTCGTGGCCTTCCTCACGCTGGGCATCCAGGTGCGCAACGCCGAGGAGGAGATCAACCAGCGCGGGCGTGAGGTGATGGCGTACTGGGCCCAGCACTCGTACCTCGCGTTCCCGACGAAGCTGCTGCCCGACGGGATGTCCGAGTCCGAGCGCGAGAGGATCACAACGCTCGCGGAGGGGATGAAGAGCCTCTCCGGTAAAGCGCCGGTCTCCGACGAGGAGCAAGCGCGAGAGCAGCAGGAACTCGACCGGCTTGTTGAGAGGGTTCGGGAGGCGGTGGGCTACCACCCGTTCAAGGCGTGGGGCCTCATCCCTGCGCATCCGCGCGCGATCGCGTTCCTGACGAGCATGTTCCTGCACTCAGGGTGGCTGCACCTGCTTGGCAACATGCTGTTCTTCTACATCTCGGGGCCGTTCATCGAGGACGCGTATGGGCGCCCCCTTTTCGCCGCGCTCTACGTGGCCAGCGGCGTCGTCTCGAGTCTCGTCCATATCGCGGCGTTCCGCGGCTCGGAGGTGCCACTCGTCGGTGCGTCGGGGGCGATCGCGGGGATCATGGGGGCATTTCTCGTTCGTTTCGTACGCGCCAGGATCCGGTTCTTCTACGCCTACTTCGTGTTCATCGTCCGCAGCGGCACGGTCGATCTGCCGGCCTGGATCGTCTTGCCCCTCTGGTTTCTGCAGCAGCTCTTCTTTGCGGGACTCGCGGCAGCGAGCGGGGTGGCCTACCGGGCCCACGTGGGCGGCTTCGCGTTCGGGTTCCTGGTGGCCCTTGCCATCAAGCAGCTTCGGATCGAGGAGCGCCTCATCGCCCCCGGGATCGAGCGCGAGATCTCGGTGATGCAAAACCCGGCGCTCGATGAAGGGATGGAACTCCTCGCCAGGGGCGACACCGCGGCGGCCCGGGACGCTTTTGGCAAGGTGCTCAGGAGCGAGCCGAGGAACGCCGATGCCCACCTTGGCATCTGGCAGAGCCACTGCCAGGACGGCACGGCCAGCAAGGGCGCCGAGCATCTGGTGCGTGCGATGGACGAAGAACTGAAGCGTGGCGACGTCGCGCTCGCGCTGGCGCACTGGCGCGAGATGGTGGCTGCCACTCGCCAGGGAGGCCCGGGCGCACTGCGCTTCCGCCTCGCCACCATGCTGGAGCCGCTGGACCGCGACGGCGCGGTGGAGGTGCTGCGCCACCTTTCCCAGGATGCCTCCGCGGGGCTGCTCGCCGAAAAGGCGGCGCGCCGCCTGACGGCGCTCGGCGCCAAACCGCCGGTCCCGCTGGCTCCCGCGCCTCCTCCACCGGCTGCCCCCGAGCCGGTCCGGGTGATGGCCTCCGCAGTGGTGGGGAAGCCGGTCGAGCCGCCCACGGTGTCGCAGCCCGCGGGCGACGTGTTTGGGGTGGACCGAGACGCCGATCGGGCAGTGGAGGGACTGCCCTCGCTGGTCTTCCCGGATGCCGAGACGAAGGAGGTCACCGTGACCGAAGCTCATGAACCGGCCGGGCACGTGGTGGAGGAGTGTGCCCTCGAGATCGTCCAGCCGGAGGGTCTCATGCTCCGAGGGCTGGTGGGCGGCCCGGAGCTGCTGCCGTTCGTTGAGGTCGAGAAGGTTTGCGTGGCCGGCATCGCCGGCTCTCAGCGCCCGTACCTCGTCCTCGATCTGATGCTTCACGCAACGCCTGGCCAACCCCGAACGGTGGAGCGCCTGGTGTCGTCCCAGTTCGACCCGCGCCACCTGATCGGCCGGCTCGACCTACCTCCTCTGGAGGCTTTTCGCGAGCTGGTGCGCATCATCGCGGAGGCCTCGCATGCGGAGGTCACGCCGCCGACGTTCTTCGTGCCGTCGGCGAAGATCCCCACCTTCGCGAGCGTCGAGGCCTACGAGCGCGACATCCTGCGACCGCTGTTGTGAGTTGCAGTCTTGTTTCGCAGTCGGGTAGGATGTCTGCGCCGTACGGTTGGGAACTGCCAAACCACCACGAGGACACGGAAGAAAAGGGGGGAGAAATGGCGACACTCAAGGAAACTCTGCTGGCGAAGATCCAGGAACACCGTCCGCGCACCCAGAAGCTGGTCAAGGAGCACGCGGATGTCAAGATCGGCGAGGTGACGATCGCTCAGGCGATCGGCGGCGCCCGTGGCGTCCGCATGCTGGTCACCGACATCTCCTACCTCGACCCGTTCGAGGGCATCCGCTTCCGCGGCAAGACAATCCCCGAGACGTTCGCCGCGCTCCCGAAGGTGCCGGGCTCGGACTACCCGTACGTCGAGGCGTTCTGGTGGTTCCTGTTGACCGGGGACGTTCCCACCGAGGCGCAGACGCTCGAGGTCGTGAAGGATTTCCAGGCCCGCCGCGCCGTACCGAAGTCCGTCGGGGACATGCTGCGCGCCATGGCGCGTGACACTCACCCGATGACGATGTTCTCGGCCGCGATCCTCTCGATGCAGCGTGAGGCCGAGTTCGTCAAGCGCTACAACGCGGGGATGAAGAAGGACGAGCACTGGGAGCCGATGTACGAGGACGCGACCAACCTTCTCGCCAAGCTCCCCTCGGTCGCCGCGATGATCTACCGGTTGAAGTACAAGGAAGACAAGCAGATCCCGGCGGACCCGAAGCTCGACTTCGGCGGCAACTTCGCCCACCAGATGGGGTTCCCGAAGCCCTACGACGACGTCGCGCGGATGTACTTCATCCTGCACTCCGACCACGAGTCGGGGAACGTCTCGGCGCACACGACCCACCTGGTCGCCTCGGCCCTCTCGGATGCCTACTACTCGCTGTCTGCGGGGATCAACGGCCTCGCCGGCCCGCTCCACGGTCTCGCGAACCAGGAGGTGCTGCGCTGGATCATGAAGTTCCAGGAGAAGCTGGGCGGCAAGGAACCGACGGAGGAAAACGTCAAGCAGGCGTTGTGGGACACGCTCAAGGCCGGACAGGTGATCCCGGGGTACGGGCACGCGGTGCTGCGCAAGACCGACCCGCGCTACATCGCGCAGATGGAGTTCTGCCAGAAGCACCTGCCCAACGATCCTCTCTTCAAGCTGGTCAACATGATCTACAAGGTGGCGCCCGGCGTGCTCACCGAGCACGGCAAGACCAAGAACCCGTGGCCCAACGTGGACGCCCAGTCAGGTGTGATCCAGTGGTACTACGGGCTCAAGGAGTGGGACTTCTACACGGTTCTGTTCGGGGTGGGCCGGGCGATCGGCGTGCTCGCCAACATCACCTGGGACCGCGCTCTCGGGTACGCGATCGAGCGGCCGAAGTCGGTCACCACGAAGATGCTCGAGGATGTGGCGAGCCAGGCCATCAAGGCAGACGACCTCGGCGCCGATTAGGGCAGGGGACAGGGACCAGGGGTCAGGGGTCCGCAACGACAAAGACGTAAGGCAAGGCGCCCGGGGCGACCCGGGCGCTGTGCTTCATTGCGCCACGCCTTCAGGACTTCAGGCCTGGGGTGGTCACGGCGGCGCGGCCGGAGGCGAAGGCGACGCGGTTCAGCTCCAGGAACTTCTTGGGGACGCGCTGGGCCAGGCACTCCCACCACGTCTCCTCCGGCAGCGGCAGGAGCTTCGAGACGGCGCCCAGCAGAACCACGTTGGCGGCCTTGACGTTGCCCGCATCCTGGGCGAGGCGCTCGCCCGGGACCATCACCAGCTCGGCGTCGAGCGACGCGAAGACCTTCTGCAGGTGCTCGTCGCCCGGATAGACGGCGGCCCCGGACGAGACGGTGACCGGGACGATCGCCATGTCGTTGACGACCGCAGTACCACCCCGCCGCAGGAACTCGGCGAACCGTAGCGCCTCGACCTTCTCGAATGAGAGCAGGATGTCCGCCTCGCCCAGACCCACGAGCGGGGAGAACACCTGCTCGGGGTGCCAGCGCACGTGTGAGGCAACGCTCCCGCCCCGCTGAGCCATGCCGTGCACCTCCGACTTCTTGACGTCGAAGCCGGCCGCGAGACCAACCTCGGCGAGGATGTTGCTTGCGAGCAGCGTCCCCTGGCCGCCCACGCCCACGAGCACGAAGTTGTATGCCTTCGGGTCGGTCATGGCTCAACTCCCTCCGGTGGGCGGGGTGGAGCAGGTGGCGGGCTGGTGCTCCTCCGCGAGCCGAATCTGGTCACGGTTGGGGATGGCGTCGTGTGGGCAGAGCTGCGAGCAGACCTCGCAGCCGGTGCACTGGTCGGGATCGATCAGGGCGAGCGGCTTGCGCGACTTCTCGTCCAGCTCCTCGCTCTTGAGGATCGCCGGGCAGCCGATGCGGAAGCAGATCCCGCACCCCGTGCACTTCTCCTCGACGACGTGCAGAGGAACCCACTTGCGCCGAGCCTCCGGCAGCAGCGCGCACTCCCGGCGCGCGACAAGCACGGCCGGCTCCTCGTGTGCCATCATCTCCTTGTAGGTCTTCTCGAGGCCGTCCACGTCGTAGGCGTCGATCGTCGCCACGTGTTTAATGCCCAGGGCGCGCACCAGCGGCTCCAGCTCGATCACCTCGGTCGGCTGCTGCTGCAGCGTGAATCCGGTTCCGGGGTTGGGCTGGTGGCCGGTCATGGCGGTGGAGCGGTTGTCGAGAATGACGGTGAGGACGTTCGCCTTGTTGTACGCGATGTTGGCAAGGGCGGGGAGCCCGGCGTGGTAGAACGTGGAGTCGCCGATCACTGCCACCATCCGTTCGCCGATGCCGGACTTGGCGGCTCCGTGCGCCACCCCGATCCCGGCGCCCATGCAGCCGCAGGTGTGGATCGCCGACAACGGGGGCAGGAGGCCCAGCGTGTAGCAGCCGATATCGCCCGTGACCGCGACCTTCTTCTTGGACAGGAGCTGGAACACGCCCCGGTGCGGACACCCGGCGCACAGTACGGGCGGCCGTGCCGGCAGCTCGGGGCGGGGCAGCTCGGACAATTCGACGGGGGGTCGGTCCACGGGCAGGCCGGCGGCGGCTGCGCTCCTGCGGACCACGGTGGGGTCCAGCTCGCCGCAGAGCGGGAAGATGGACTTGCCCTCGCACGGGATGCCAAGGAGGCGCAGCTCCTCCTCGAGGACCGGGTCGAGCTCCTCGATTACGACCACCCGCTCCACCCCGGCGGCGAAGGTGCGAATGAGCCGCTCGGGAAGCGGATACACCATCCCAAGCTTCAGGACCGACGCGCCCGGGAGCACCTCGCGGGCGTACTGATAGGCGATGCCCGCGGTGACGACGCCGATCTTGCGGTCGCGCCACTCGATGCGGTTCACCGGCGATTTCTCGGCCCAGGCGGCGATGTCGCGCACGCGCTGCTCGACGATCGGGTGGCGCCGGCGCGCGTGAGCCGGGATCATCACGTACTTGGCCGGATCGCGAGGGAACTTCTCGCGTTTTGCCGGACGTTCGGTGCGCTCGCCGAGCTCTACAGGGGTCGCGGAGTGGTTCGTGCGAGTGGTCGTGCGCAGCAGCACCGGCGTGTCGAAGAGCTCGGACAGCTCGAACGCGGCGATCGTGAAGTCCTTGCACTCCTGGGAGTCGGACGGCTCGAGGCACGGCACACGGGCGAACTCGGCGAAGCGGCGGTTGTCCTGCTCGTTCTGCGACGAGTGCATGGCCGGGTCGTCGGCAGAGACGATGACGATCCCCGATTCGGCGCCGGTGGATGAGATGTAGAAGAAGGAATCCGCGGCCACGTTCAAGCCCACGTGCTTCATGGCTGCGAGGGCGCGCCGGCCCGAATAGGCGGCACCTATCGCAACGTCGAGGGCGACCTTCTCGTTCGTGGACCACTCGGTGTAAACGTGCGGGAACCGGGAAAGCTCTTCGAGGATCTCCGTGGACGGCGTGCCGGGATAGGCAGCGGCGACGTGAACGCCGGCTTCCCAGGCGCCGCGGGCGATGGCCTCGTTTCCCGAGAGTACCCGTTTCATTGGAGATCCTCCTTTTCGGCGGGCCGATCAGGGAGCGCACCCGCCGGGCGGCCCTGGCGGCGATTCTAAAGCGTTCCGCCCGGCGGGGGAGGGCGACGCGCTCTCACGGACGCCGGGCGGAGGCATACATCCGGTCTCAACAGAGAGAAGAACCCCCCGGCGGGGCGGTGGGGACCGATTGTCGGATGGCTTGGGGGGGAGATCCAACGGCGGTACCCTGCGGGGCGCCCCACCGGGGAAGGTCCTTTGTCAACAAGCAGTCCTCACTCTCGGCAACCTTGCCCAAAGTGAAGATCTTCACAAGATCAACCTAACACCGAATTCACCCCTTGGCAAGACCAGAAAGGAGGTACCTGCCTGAGACCAGCTCTCGGTTGCCTTGTTCGGGGCCTCCCCGCGGCCTACAATGCAGGAAAGGAGAAGGGCATGCCGCGCACGTACGAAGGAATGCTCGACGCCAAGGGATTCCGCTTCGCCCTGGTCGTAAGTCGCTTCAACGACCTGCTGACGGGCCGCCTGACGGATGGCGCCCTCGATTGCCTGGCGCGTCACGGTGCCCGTGAGGACGACATCACGGTGGTCAAGGTCCCGGGCTCCTGGGAGTTACCGCTGGTGGCCGAGCGGCTTGCCGTCTCCGGCAAGGTGGACGCGGTGATCGGTCTAGGTGTGCTGATCCGCGGCGCGACGCCTCACTTTGACTACATCGCAGCCGAGACCGCCAAGGGCCTGGCGCACGTGGGCCTATCGAGCGGCATTCCGGTTTCTTTCGGCGTGCTCACCTGTGACTCGCTGGAACAGGCGCTGGAGCGCTCCGGTTCGAAGGCCGGGAACAAGGGGTGGCAGGCGGCCCAGGCTGCGATCGAGATGGTGCAGCTCTACCGGCGCCTGGGGGAGTGAGCGGTGGGCGTGCGGCGCCGCGGGCGGGAGCTTGCCCTGCAGATGCTTTACCAGCGTGAGATCGCAGGCGCTGACGTTGAAGCCGTGTTTGCGTCATTCGAGGAGCTCCAGCTGGCGCCTCCTGCAACACGCGAATTCGCGATCGGCCTCGTTCGCGGCGTGATGTCGAAGATGGCTGAACTCGACTCCCACCTGGTGGACCAGGCCGACAACTGGCGGCTGGAGAGGATGGCTGCGGTGGATCGGAACATCCTGCGTCTGGCGCTTTACGAGCTGATGTTCGAGGGCGGGACCCCACCGGCTGTGGTCATCGACGAGGCGGTCGAGATCGCCAAGCGCTTCGGCAGCGAGCGATCCAGTCAGTTTGTCAACGGCGTACTCGACGGCTACCTCCACCGCGGCAAGGCCGCCGAGGAGAGCTGATGCGCCTTGCGGCCGCGCTTCTCGCAGTTGCATGGGGAGGCGTTGCCTTCGGAGACGAGGCGGCGATCTTCGTCCCGACGACGCTCGCTGCAAGAGTGCAAGACGGCGAGCACTCGGGGCTGTCGGTCGCGCTCGAGGGGCGGCCCGACGGCGCGATGGTGTGGGTGAGCCAGAACGTGCAGGCGCTTCCCTCCGCGGCGGGTTGCCCACTGACCTTCCCGGAGCGCTGCGGGGACGCGACCGCACTCGAGGTTCCCCCGTCGTTCGTGGCTCCGCCGTGGCTCGCCGCGATGCGCGCCCAGGCGGGTTCCAGCTTCGATCTGGTTGCGAGGGTCGTTGACTTCGTCTCGCGGCGCATAACCCTGGACGAGCAGGACACCGGCCCCCAGGACGGGGTCTCGGTCCTCAGACGAGGGCGAGGCCGGTGCTCCGGCCGGGCGAATCTTGCCGTCGGGTTGCTGCGCGCGGTCGGAATCCCGGCGCGCGTCGTGCACGGGCTGGTTGCCGGGGCCGGCGGTGCCCGGTGGCACCGTTGGGGCGAGGCGTGGCTCGGCGAGGCCGGGTGGGTCCCGTTCGACCCGGGCGTGGCCGTAGGCATCGTCAGCGTCCGGTACGTGCCCCTGCGGGGTGCCGGCGAAGGCCCATCACTGGACGGAGTCCGCCTCGAGCGGGCGAACGAAGGGGGCTTCCTCGGGCTGCCGGTGCAGAGGGGGTTGCGGGTCCTGCCGATGGTGGGCGTCACGTTGCGGTGCCTCGCCCCCGCGGGGGATCCCACGATCTCGGCGTTGCTGGTCGGCCCCGACGGGTCCAGGTGGGCGCGGCACGGTCGGGGCGAGGTCGTGTTCGCAGGGATGCTCCCGGGCCGTTACCGGATAGTGTGGCGCGGTTCAGGCGACCCGAACGTCCTCGACCTCGAGCTCGGGGGCGAACTCGAGGTGCGCGTCGAGCTCTGCGTAGCCGCGGAGGCGGGATCGTGAAGGCGATCCTCGGGCGCCTCTCCGAGTTGGGAGTGAGGGAGCTCGCGAAGCTCCTGACCTCCGCGGGCACGGAGGGGGTGCTCGAGATCGAGAGCGCCGCGGGTCCGGTCAGCGTTTCCTTCCGAGCAGGTCACGTCGCGGGGAACATCACCCCGGCCCTCGTGTCGGCGTTCGCCACCCGCGTCGGGACCTTCTGCTTCCGGCCCGGCCCGGTCAAGGATGTTCACGAGTGGGGGTCGCTGGAGGATTTTCTCTGTCGGCTCGACGCGCATGTGCAGAAGGTCGCTCTTGCCGAAGGTGGTGAATCCGCACCCGGGGGCGTGCTCGGGACTGACCCGCTGGCGGAGCTTCGGGACTCACTGGCCGAGATCCCGCTTCCCGGCGGCGCCGTCCGAGTCCTGATCGTGGCGGCCGACCCGAGGCCGTACCGGACGCTAGCGCCGGATTGGCAGCAGCGTGGGTGGGACGTGAGCCTGACCGACGCACCGCGATGGCCGGAGGGCTCGGTCCCCAGCCTGCTGATCCTGCACCTTCCTGCCTCCGGCCCGGCGGCGAGGCACGCAGAGGACTGGGTTGCAATGGTCAAACGTGCCGCTGACCAGCGGCCACCGGTGCCGACCCTCTGGGTCGGTGGCCTGACCGACCCCGCGCTCCGTCACCAGGCGATCGTCGCGGGCGCGGACTTCATGGTCCCGGCCCCGGTGGGCGAGGTGGGCGAGACCGCACGCTGGTTCCGCGAGGAGCTGACGCTGCTCGCGGAGCGCTTGCTGGTGAGGAACGCTCGAGGAGAGGGCGAGGCGGGCGCCTTCCGGGACTTCTTCCTGGCCCTTCAGGTGGACGCGAGCCCAGGCGAGGTACGAGCGTCGTTGCTGCGTTTTGCCGGCACGTTCTTCCGCCGCGGCATCCTGTTCGAGATCCGGGAGACGGTGTTCGAATCGGTGGGCGGCTTCGGGTTCGACCTTCCGGGTCCGGTCCGGGTGTCGCGCGGCGTGGCGCCGCTGGAGGACGTCATCGTGGAGCGGCGACCGGTGCGGTTGGGCGACTACCCGGAGGACAGCTCCGCCGCCATCGCCAAGGCGCTCAGGTCGCGTGGCGCTCTGGATCGGGCGGAGGCTCTCCCTATCGTCAAGGGAGGCGAATGCCTCGCCCTCTTCCTCGGCGACCGGCCGCTGCTCGAGGCCGGAGAGACCGAGGCGCTCGCCGGAGTGTTCGCGCGCAGCGGTTCCCTGCTCGGTCTCGCCTGAGGCAGGCGAGAGGGCAGAGGGGAAAGGGAAGAGGAAGAACGCCGGAGCCCCGGCATCCGTTGTCTCTCCGTTCTCCTGCTCGACCCGACCTCGCGTTTCGGCTGTCTACGATACAATCCGCCAATGGCTGAGCCGTACGACCCGCAGCAGATCGAGCCCCGATGGCAGGAGTTCTGGGCGCGGGAACGCTTCGCCGCGGCGGACACCGCCGGGGAGAAGGGTCTCTACATGCTGATGATGTTCCCGTACCCCTCGGGGGACCTGCACGTCGGGCACGGTCGGAACTACATACTCGGCGACTGCCTCTTTCGGATGTTCCTGATGCAGGGGCGAAAGGTGCTCAACCCGATGGGGTGGGATGC
>DATKMD010000067.1:0-11617 GCA_035542075.1 Thermoanaerobaculaceae bacterium | reverse complement strand
CCCTCCGGTCGCGGGCGGAGGAGCGTGCGGCCGCAGCGGCTGGGGAGACGCAAGGCCGCACCACGGCCACCGCGGCACCGGCAAAACAACAGCGTCACGCAGTGAAACACAAAAAGAAAGGGCCGGCGCGAGGCCGGCCGCGGTGGTATCAGAGGCTTCCGTTCAGGCGCCGTCGTCGCCGATCGCCTCCACCGGGCAAGACGCCTTCGCCTCATCGCACTGCCCTTGCTCCTCCGCGTTCTCGGGTTGTTTGAAGACGAACGAGTAGCCTTCGTCCTCGTTGGCCTTGAAGTTGTTCGGAGCCGTCGTGCGGCAGACGTCGCAGTCGATGCAGCTTGAATCCACGTACCACTTCCCGGGCGCGTTGTCGGGAAGCCGGTCGTCCTTGTTCGCCATGTGGAATACCCCCCTCTTGCACGAGCGCCGTGCGCCCGTCTGGCAGCAAATCCTATCACACGCTCAGGGTGCTACTTCACGGCCCCAGGCACGGGCGGTCGAAGGTACGATCGGGCGGCCGGGACGGAACCCAGTGCAAGACTGGTTGCCGTTGCCGTGCACTTGCCGTTGTACACGCAATCCCAGGGCAACTCCTTCGTGTACGCCTGCTCGACGAACACCGGGTCATTCGTGGTGTTGTCCATGCGTGTGACGTAGGCCATGAGGGCCGGGGCCGGGATCAGGGCGCCAGTCGTGTAGGAGAGAACCGACACCTTAAGTGTCGCACCGGTGATCGCGTCATCCCTCGTCTTTCCGAAGAGGCTGATGATTGCGTTGTCGTACTGGTCCATGGCGAGGGGGTACAGCTGAACGTACTGGGTTCCGATCTCCGTGCCGTCGGCTGCGTTCAGCGTCAGCGAAACGGTCAGGTAAGTCAGCTTGTCTGAGACGTTGATGATCCCGATCGCGGTCCGGTACTCGGTGGTTTCGGTCAGGCCGGTGAACGTCGCCGAATCGTACCCGTTGGTCTTCTGCGCGGGGTCGATGTAGTCGTACCACGGCACGCCCGGGACCTGGGTGCCGAAGGTCGTCCTGGCGTTGTCCGCATTGGTGCCGAGCGAGTAGGTGCGGGAGTTCACCAGGATCAGCTTGGGTTTTCCACCCTGGGGCGTCGTCGTCGTGAGGGTCCCCGCCTCGTACCCGAAAATTAGTAGGGTGCCCTTGACGTTCTCCCCCCAGGCGAAGTTGACGACGTCGTTGAGGTACACCGCCTGTCCCGGCTTGATGCCCGCGAGCTTCGTGTCGATCTTGCCAAAGCCGTCACTCTCGCGTCCCCCCAGCGAGTTCTTGATGTCCTCGAACCACGTGACGTTTGACACCCCACAGCACTGCAGCAGCACGACCTGAACGTCCACATCCACCGAGTCGACGTTCATGATCTCCAGGTCCGTGTGCCAGTTAGAGCCGTAGAGACCGGGTGTGGACGCCGCAGTGGGAACCACGACCAGGTTGCCCACCCGGAACGCCGCCAAGGCCCCGGAGCAAACCAGCATGCTGAGTCCGAGACCCACAAGAGTCCGACCCCACCTCATTCGCACCTCCGCGCAGAGTTTACACTGCTTCCCGGCTCGGCCGAGGAAGGATCACCCTCGCCGCCAGCCCGCCCTCCTGCCTGTTGGCGAGTTCCAGGTGTCCCCCGTGCGCGGCGACGATGCGGTCGGCGATGGCAAGGCCGAGCCCGGTGCCGCCCTTGCGCCGCGTGTAGAACGCTTCTCGCACACGCCTAAGCTCCCCCTCAGGGATACCCGGACCGTTGTCGGCGACCTCGAGGACTGCGGAGTCGCCCTCGGCGTACGAACGCAGACCGACCTTGCTCAACGGGGAGCCATCCATCGCCTGCACGGCGTTAAGGGCAAGGTTGACCAGCACCTGACCCAACTGGCCCCGATCGCCGTGCAGACGGACGCCGAAGCCCTCCACCGTCAGCTCCACACCGGATCGCTCGCAGGTCGGCGCGAGGAGCACGGAGACGTCCGCCAGCAGCTCGCCTCCGTCGAAATCCTCCATCGAGGGCGAGGTCGGCCGCGCGTACACGAGGAAGTCATTGACAAGGCGCGAGAGGCGCCCCACCTCCCGCCGCGCGAGCCCAACCGTGTCCACCGGTGTACGGCGCCCCGCGAGGTCCTCCTCCAGCAGCTCCAGGTTGATGGAGAGCGCATTCAGGGGGTTGCGGATCTCGTGGGCCAGATTTGCGGCCAGGCTGCCCAGTGCGGCGAGTTCCTCGTGCAGGCGGCGCTTCTCGTCGAGCTGCGCGTTGCGCTTCACCAGGTGCAAGATGAACGCGACCGCGCCCAGGAGCACCGCAAGCGCGACGCCGCCCGAAACCGCCGTGTGCCAGAGCAGCTGCTTGCGGAGAATCGCGATGCGAGTCGCCATCGCGCTCTTTGAGATCCCCACCACAACGGTACCGACATCCTCGAGCGGCACGCGGATCTCGTACGACTTGGTGGTCTCGGTGACGTTCTCGGGGGCGGTCGGGACGAGGAGCTCGACGTTTCCCTCGGGAAATCCGCCGGTGTAGCCCTCGGTCTTCGTGGTCGTCTGGTAGACGAGCTTGCCGCGGTCGTCAAACACCTGCACGGAGTCCACGACGTTCTGTCGGGCGAGCGCCGCGGAGAGCTTCGCGAGGGCCTCCCGGCGAGTCTCGATCACCTTGTAAAGGTTGCCGCTGCCCTTGAGCTGCTTCGCCAGCTCCTCGGCCTGCGCCTTCCCCGACAGCAAGGTGTCCTCGAGGTACGAGCGGGAGAGCTGCTCATTGAGGAGGCGCGCGAAGGAGACGAAACTCACCACCAGCAGCACGGCGAAAATCGCCGCCGCCACCAGGTACTGCCGCCGGAGCTTCCCGTTTTCTCCGCGCACGCCGCGCATTCTACTTCCTTTAAGTCCCGCAGGCCTGGCTCACGTCCACAAGGCGCGCGATAATGAGGCGGGAGCCCGCATGAAAACCAGACTTCGGAGGCTCGCTGCGCTCACGGTGGTGCTGGTGGCGTTTGGCTGCCGTCGCGAGCCGCCGACCCCAACGCTGCCGCCTCCCGCCGACACCCCCCTGCAGGGCGGGAGCGTGGTAGTCGCCACGTTTGCCGACGTGACCACGTTCAACGACTACCAGTCCGCCGGGGAGGTCATCGAGAGCGAGATCATCGACCTGCTCTACCCCACGCTGATGGTGGAGCAGCCGGACTACCGCCTGCACCCCCCGTCTTTCGCTCCTCGCCTGGCCACCTCGTGGGAGTTCTCCCGGGACGGGCGCGCGCTCACCTTCCACCTGAGGCCGGACGCGCACTGGTCCGACGGTGTCCCGATCACCGCCGACGACGTGCGCTTCACGTTCACGGCCCAGAAGGACCCGCGGGTAGGCTGGACCGACATGGAACTCAAGGACTTCATCACCGACGTCCAGGTGGTCGACCCGCTGACCGTACGTTTCGTCTTCTCTTCCGCCTATCCTTACCAGCTCATGGACGCCAACGATGGGCACATCGTTCCAGCCCATGCTTTCGGCAAGGTCCCTTTCGAGACCTGGCGAACGGCGGATTTCGAGCCCGGCCTCGTGACGGGCGGGCCGTTCCGTCTCGCCGGCCACACGCCCCAGCAGACAATCATCCTCGAGCGCGACCCCAACTACTGGGTTGCGCCTCGCCCCTACCTCGACCGCCTGGTGTTCCGGGTCCTGCCGGAGATCGGCAGCCAACTCGGACAACTCCTGGCCGGCGAGGTTCAGCTCGTGCCGGTGGTCCCTCCGGCGGAGGCAACCCGTATCCAGGGAAGCCCGGATGTCCGCCTGGTCGAGTTTCCCTCCCGCACCTATGGGCTCGTCTTCTGGAACAACCGTGACCCGCTGTTCGCCGACGGCCGGGTGCGCCGCGCCCTCTCCCTCGCGATCAACCGGAAGGCGCTCGTGGAGACCGCCTTTCAGGGCCATGCGAGGCTCTCCAACGGACCGGTCCTGTCCTCGATGTGGGCGTACAACGCGACGCTGCCGCAGCTTCCCTATGACCCCGGACAGGCGACCGACCTGTTGGCCCAGGCCGGCTGGCGGCCGGCCGGGAATGACGCGACCCTGCGGCGCGGAGAGGAGCGCTTCGCTTTCGACCTGCTGTACCCGGCGGGCAACACCATGCGCCAGCAGATGGCGGTTCTCATCCAGTCCGATCTGGCCCGCATCGGAGTGCAGGTGCGCCCGGTGCAGGTGGAGTTCACGTCGCTGATCGCACGCCTCGAGAGCGGGCACTACGAGGCCGTCATCTGGGCGTGGACGGAGGCCACCAAGGTGGATCTCACCGCGCTGTGGGCCACCCCGGGCCAGACCGAGGGCACCGACAACTATCTCGGATACTCCAACCCCGAGCTCGACCGCGTGATCGCCGCCGCCCGGCAGGAGACCGACCTCGCCGGAGCGAAGGCGCTCCTGGATCGGGCCCAGGCGCTGATCGTGGAGGATCAGCCGGTCACCTTCCTGTACGAGGCCAACCAGCTCGCGGGCGTGAGCCGTCACGTGCGCGGCGCCGACATCAACCCGGCGAGTGTCTTTTTCAACGTCACCGACTGGTACTGGGATCCGCGATGATGCGGTGGGCGCTTCTCCGGATCGGCGCGGGCCTGCTGCTCGTGTGGGTGGTTGCAACCGCGACGTTTGCGCTCGTCAGCCTCGCCCCGGGCGACGCCGCCAGCCGCCTCACTGACCCGCGCATCCCGCCGGCCGCACGCGAGCGCTGGAGGCGGGACTTCGGCCTCGACCGACCCCTCCCTGCCCGCTATGCGAGCTGGCTGGGTTCCGCCGTCACCGGCGACCTCGGCACTTCCTGGTACTACAAGCGGAAGGTCGTCGCCGTGATCGGTGAAGTACTGCCAAACACCCTGCTGCTCACTTCGCTGGGCCTGGCACTCGAGCTGGCGGGCGGCATCGCGCTCGCCCTCGTGCAGCTTCGCCGGGCCCACGGCACCGGTGACCGACTGATCACGCTGGCCACCCTCACCGCCTTCGCCCTCCCCACTTTCGGGGTCGGGCTTGGTTTGATCAGTCTCTTCTCGTACCGTCTGGGACTCTTTCCCCCGTCGCACATGCTCTCGGTCGCGGGCGAGACGGCGCACGGTTGGGCGCGCTTCGCCGATCTCCTCAAGCACCTCGTCCTACCCGTGACCGCCATCGGTGTGACCGGGGTCGGCGCGGTGGCCCGCTACCTCCGCGGCTCTCTGCTCGACGAGCGCCTGGAACACTACGTCCTGGCCGCCCGCGCCCGCGGCTGCTCCCCCCGGCGCGCGCTGGTCGCGCACGCGCTCCCCAATGCGCTGCTGCCGCTCATCACGATGGCGGGGATGTCGCTCCCGTTCCTGGTTTCCGGCTCGTTGATCGTCGAGGTGGTTTTCTCGTGGCCCGGCATGGGTCAGGTGATGTACAACGCCGCCCTTGGCCGCGACCTCCCGCTGCTTCTCGGAGGCACGATCGTGGCCACGGCCGCGGTGGTCGTTGGCAACCTCCTCGCTGACGCCGCGTACGCAGTCGCCGACCCCCGGGTGCGCCTGTGATCCTCCGTGCGCCTATGGCCCGTTGGCCGCGACGACTGCGCGTCGGCGCCTGCATCCTGGCTGGCCTCGCGATTGTCGCGGTGTGTGGGCCCTGGTTCGCCGGCGACCCGGCTGCGATTGTGGATCCCCGGGCGACCGCGCTGCTGCCGCCCGGCTCATCGCGCACGGTGCTCGCGCTCCGCGACGGGACGAGCCTGAGCGCCGAGACGGCACGGAAGGTCAACAACCTCTGGCTGATCAAACGAAACGGCAGAGAAGAACAGGTCCCGGCAGCTGACGTGGTCAACGTTTCAACGCGCCGGTTCTGGCTCGGCACCGACACCGTGGGCAGGGACGTCCTCGCCCGTTTGCTCTCCGGCGCACGGGTTTCGCTCGCGGTCGGCTCGCTGGCGCTGCTCGTCGCGCTGTTGATTGGAGTCGGCGCGGGACTCGCCGCCGGCTGGACCGGCGGTGTCGCGGACGCGGTTCTGATGCGGATCGTGGACGCCCTGCTGGCGGTCCCGATGCTCTTCCTCCTGCTCTTCCTTGCAGCGGTGTTCCGACCTTCGCTCGGCGCTCTGGTGGCCGTGCTCGGGTTCTCATCGTGGATGGGGGTGGCTCGCCTCGTGCGCGGCCAGGTGCTCTCGCTCAAGGAGCGCGATTTCGTGCTGGCAGCGCGCGCAATCGGCGCGAGCCCGTGGCGCATCGCGTTCGTCCACCTCCTCCCCAACGCGCTCACACCTATCGCCCAGGACGGCGCCCTCCGTCTCGGGGACCTCATCCTCGTGGAGGCTTCGCTCTCCTTCCTCGGCCTGGGCGTGCAGCCGCCCACGGCGTCGTGGGGCAACATGGTGGCCGAGGGACAGGCCGTGCTCGCCAACGCCTGGTGGCTGACGTTTCTCCCCGTCGCGCTGGTGGCGCTCACCGTGATAGGGGCCGGTCTGGTCGCGGACGGCCTCCAGGAGCTCGCCCGCCGCGAGGCCCAACCGGTCTGACCGGATCAGGGCGCCGCGCTCTCCTTGCTGTAAGATCGGGCCATGAGCCGTCGTCGCCGAAGCCGCTCCCTGGCCGAGTACTTCATCGCCGCCGTTGGCCTGGCGATCATCGTTTTCGTCGTGGCGCTCATCGCGACGTCGGGCTCCTGCCGTTTCCGCATCTCCCCCGAGGTCGGGATCCAACCCAGCGCCCCGCGCCCCACTCCAATCCCCACCGCGCAGCCGTGACGCTCCACCCACGCCACACGCGGCCTAACCACTGGCAACCGGATTGCATATAATCGGACGGCCGGGGGCCCCGCTCTCCGGGCCGCGCTGTAGAAGCCGTGGCCCTTGTGCGCGCCCCGGCGCTGGAGGAGAGACATGGGTAACTGGATGAAAACAACGTTGCTTCTGGCAGTCCTCACCGGGCTGCTGCTGTGGGTCGGCGAGATGCTCGGCGGCCAGCAGGGCATGGTGATGGCCCTGGTCTTCGCCGGCGTGATGAACTTCGTGGCGTACTTCTTCTCGGACAAGATCGCCCTCGCGATGCACCGGGCACAGCCCGTAGACGAGGCGAGCGCGCCTCAGCTTTACGCAGCGGTGGCCGAGCTCGCCCAGCGCGCCCACATCCCGATGCCCCGCCTGTACGTCATCCCCGAGGCGCAGCCAAACGCATTCGCGACCGGCCGCTCGCCCAATCACGCGGCGGTCGCGGTCACCGAGGGTCTGCTGCGGACGATGGACAGGGAGGAGCTCAAGGGCGTCCTGGCACACGAGATGACGCACGTGCTCCACCGCGACATCCTCATCTCCTCGATCGCGGCAACGATTGCCGGCGCACTGGCGATGGTGGCGCGCATGGCCGGCTACGCAATGATGTTCGCCGGGCGGGGCGACCGCGACGATCGCGGCGGCGGCCTCGGCGGTCTGTTCTTCATCATCGTGGCGCCGATCGCAGCGCTCCTCATCCAGCTCGCGATCTCCCGTTCACGGGAGTACGGCGCCGACGAGGGCGGCGCCAAACTGGCCGGAAACCCGATGGGGCTGTCCTCTGCGCTGCGCAAGCTCGGGGCCTACACGCAGCGCATCCCGATGCAGACCGCTCAGCCCACAACCGCGCACATGATGATCGCCAACCCGTTCTCCGGCGGCGGCATCGCGTCACTGTTCGCCACCCATCCGCCGATGGAGAAGCGCATCGCCCGCCTCGACGCGATGGTCGGGAGGATGTGACGATCCGGTCGGGGACGGCGATTCGACCGCTTGAACTGCGCTTCCTGCGGCACCGTGATCGACCATGACCACCTTTGTCGCATTGCTCAGAGGCATCAACATCGGCGGTCACAAGAAGGTCGCGATGCAGGACCTCCGCGATCTCCTCACAGACCTGGGCTTTGCCTACGTACGATCGCTGCTCCAGAGCGGCAATCTCGTGATCCAAGGCAGTGCGCGGACAGGTGGCCATCTCGAGCGTCTGCTCGAGAAGGAGACCGAAAAGCGCCTCGGCCTGCGGACTGACTTCTTCGTTCGCACGGCGGCGGAGTGGAACGCTGTCGTTGCGCAAAACCCGTTTCGCGAGGAAGCCCAGCGAGATCCGGCCCATCTTGCCGTCATGTTCTTCAAGGATGTGCCCGGAAGAGTCGGAGTGCGGGCGTTGCAGGCCGCCATTACCGGGCCGGAGGTCGTGCGCGTGGTCGGCAGGCAGGCTTACATCACCTACCCGGAGGGTTTCGCCCGTTCACGTCTGACCACTGGCCTGATTGACAACAAGCTCGGCACGCGGTGCACGGGCCGCAACTGGAACACGGTGCTCAAGATCGCCGCCCTCGTTCCAGTCTGAGGCGCGGGTCCCTGGCTCCCGAATCACGCGGCCACTTTCGACTCGATCCGGCGGTCCGGGACCAACCACATCAGCGCCACGAAGATGTAGAGCGTGTCCGAGAACCACTGGTTGACGAAGGCCAGGACGATCGCCGACGCGTACATCGCAACCGAGACCTTGCCCTTCAGGTCGGTGCCCACCGCCGCCGCGAGCTTGGACTCCGGACCGTGCTCCGCAACGATTGCGTTCTTGAGAATCGTGTACGCGATTGCGGCCATCAGCATCACGCTGCCGTAGACGGCCGCGGGCACCGAGGCGAAGTGGTTCTCCCCCATCCAGCCGGTCACGAACGGGACCAGCGAGAGCCAGAACAGGAGGTGCAGGTTTGCCCACAGGATCTTGCCGTTGATCCGGTCCGCCGTGTGAAGCATGTGGTGGTGGTTGTTCCAGTAGATACCGAGGTACACGAAGCTGAGCACGTACGTCAGGAAAACGGGCAGGAGCGGACGCAGCGCCTGCCAGTCCGCGCCGCGCGGGACCTTAAGCTCGAGGACCAAAATGGTTATCAGGATCGCGATCACGCCGTCGCTGAACGCCTCGAGTCTGCCCTTGCTCATCGCCTTCTCCCGCCTTTCCGCACCGACCGCGATGCCTGCCGCAGAGGTTACCTCTCCCACAAGGCCCTGACGACCCCCGCATTCCCCGGCGCCACCCGGCCGCGCTAATCTCACGACGGAGGGCGAATGAGAACCTTCGTGCTCGTCCTAGCGCTGCTCGTGCTTGCCGCCGTTGCCGTCCTCGCGATCGCCGACGTCCGCTGGCGGATAACAAGCGGCGCCCTGGTCGAGCGGCTCCTGTTTAGCGCCGAGGCGCGCCCGGCGTCTTTTTCCGCGGTCGATCTCGACGGTCTCCCGGCGCCGGTGCTCCGCTTCTTCCGCGCGGTCCTCCGCGACGGGCAGCCGCTGATCCGGAGCGGCCGCCTGGTCCAGGAGGGTGAGTTCCTCCTCCGCCCGACACCCGACGGCTGGCGCCCGTTCAGCGCCACACAGCACTTCAGAGCTTGCCCCGCCGGCTTCCTCTGGGACGCGCGGATCCGCATGGCGCCGGGCGTCGACGTCCGCGTTCGTGATGCCTTCATCGAGGGGAGCGGCTCCATGCGCGCCAGCGTTCTCGGGCTGTACACGATGCTCGACGTGCACGGAACGCCCGAGATCACCGCTGGGGCCCTGCACCGCTACCTCGCCGAAGCGGTCTGGTTTCCGACCGCGCTCCTGCCATCGCAGGGTGTGATCTGGACGCCGATCGACGAGTCGCACGGGCGCGCCACGTTGACCTCTGGGAACACGACGGTGTGGCTGGACTTTCAATTCGGCGAGGACGGGATGGTGCGGGGCGTGTTCACCCCCGAGCGCGCCCGCGATGTCAAAGGCCGTGGCGTTCCGACGCCGTGGCAGGGACGCTGGTTCGAGTACGAGGTCCACGACGGGATGTGCATCCCCGCACGCGGCGAGGTCGAGTGGATCCTCCCCGAGGGCGCGGAGGTCTACTGGCGCGGCCGCGTGACCGCGATCTCGTACCGGTATGATGAGTAGGTGTGGCGCGTGGACGCAACGGCGCCCTACCCGGGCCGTCAGGTCCCGCAGATAGGTGCGGGGGGCGTGCGAAGGCCCCATCGCCAGTAATCGGAGAGGGGGTGGCATGTTCTTCAAGGGACTCATCACGGTGCTGGCCGTGGATGCGCTCATGGTTGCCCTCTCGATCCCGCTGATCCTGCGCAAGGTGCCTCGCAACGTCGTGTACGGTTTTCGCACCTTGGCGACGCTGTCCGACGACCATGTCTGGTTCGAGGCCAATGCCTACTTCGGCCGCCGCCTCATCGCGTTCAGTCTGGTTTCGGCAGCAGCGGTCCTTGTGATCTACTCGGGGCAGGTCGTGCCACAGGAGTTCTTCGTCCCTGCGACGATTGTCGTGATGGCATTCCCTCCCCTGATCGCGACGGTGCAGACGCTTCGCTTCATGCGGTCGCTCAAGCCCAAGCCCTCCGGCACGCCCCCGGCCAACACACCACAGTAGTCGGCGCTGTCCTGGGTCGTGTGAGCGCTCCCGCGCCGAAGCATCGGCCGGACCGCACACGTCGGGTCCGCCACCCGAGCGATGGCGGGGTTGCTCCTGGAGTTTGCCGGCCTGGTTCTCCTGAGGCCGACGCGGGCCACCGTTCTGGCGTGCGCCATCGGCGTTGGCTGGGTTCACATCCAGCCGAGGTGTGAGGAAACGGATCTGCTCCAGCGCCTGTCAGCCTACCGCGAGTACATGAGGCAGGTTCCTCGTTTTCTGCCTCGAGTCCGCGCGGGGCGCCCCTGAGGTAAAGTGGGCAGTCGACCAAAGGAGACAGGACGACAATGACAGGATCCGTGCAGCGACTGCTGTACTGGACACCGAGAGTGCTGTGCATTGTGTTTGCCGCGTTCATCAGCATCTTCGCCGCCGATGTCTTCGGCCACGGCGCAGGTTTCTGGCGGACGCTCATTGCCCTCCTGATGCACCTCATTCCGACGTTTCTCATCGTCGCCGTGCTCATCGTCTCCTGGCGCCGGGAGTGGATCGGGGGGATTCTGTTCATCGCCCTCGGGCTGCTGTACATCGTCTGGGCATGGAACAAGCCTTTCGGCAGGTTGTACGTGTTCCTGATAATCGCGGGGCCGCCCATCCTCACCGGTGCGCTCTTCCTGCTCAACTGGCGCTACAGGTCGGAGCTTCGGGCCGGTACCTGATCGTAGACCTGGGAGGAATGCCTTGACACCAAACAGTCGTGCCTCCGGCGCTCCCGGCAAACTGGTGTGGAGGACAGGGCGTCTCGCGCTACCGCTGGTGATGTGCTGGATTGGCATTCAGAACGCCTGGCCACAAACGACTGAGGCTGCCCCCTCACGTGCCGTAGCGAGACCTATGGCCACGGCGACTCGGACTCCCGGTGCTAACGGCGCCATTGCATCACTGGACCTGATCGTCAGGACGGCACATTCCGAGTACTACGCGCTCACCTACTGGAGCGATGGACTGCGTGTGAAGGGCTTTCTCGGACGCCCGACCAAAGGGACTGGAGTGCCGGCCATCATCTTCAACAGAGGGGGACATGGGGAGTTCGGTGAGCTGTGGGGCCAGCACCTTATCGCATTTGTCGAAGCAGGGTTTGTGGCGGTCGGTTCGCAGTATCGCGGCGCCTGTGGGAGCGAGGGTTTCGACGAGTTCGGCGGAGCCGATGTGGATGACGTGGTGAACCTCATTCCTCTGCTCAAGGGTTTGCCGTACGTCGATC
>DATKMD010000066.1:0-24664 GCA_035542075.1 Thermoanaerobaculaceae bacterium | reverse complement strand
GGAGGCCGCGTGGCGGGCCAGCAGGGTCCGTGCCTCGGCCACCAGCGCAGGCAACCCAGGCGTCGGCTCCCCCTGTGCCACCCGCCGTCTCGCGGCCGCGAGGGCCTCGCGCACCGCCGCCCGGACCGCGGTCGCGCCGTGGCGTTCGCGCGCGTGCCGCAGCTGCTCATCGGCGAGGAGCCGGTGGACTGCCGGGAGTCCGGCGAGAGAGTTGGCCATCGTGGAATTCTACCCTCCTCGGCCGGGCCGCACGCCGCCGGTTTGGCGGGTTTGTGTATCCTTGCAGGCGTGAGCAACGGCGACCTGGTCGCTCAGTTGGACCGGCGGCTCGAGGAGTTGGCGCGGAAGTGGGAGCGCTTCTTCGCGCGGGACCGCCAGGTACCGACACCCCCGGAGCGCGAGCGCACGGAGCTCGAGAGACAACTGCGGGAGCTGAGCCGCAGCGAGGGCCGCACCTCGGCGGAGCAGTTTCGGATGGAGCAGCTGCTGCACCGCTTTGCAACCTTTAACCAGCTGTGGCTGCGCCAGATGCGCGAGCGCGAAGAGGCACGCACGGGTCCGGCTGCTGCAGCGCGCCCCCCCAACGTACCCGTGTCCGCCCCCGTAGGAGAGGCGAGCGACGAGTACCAGGGGGTGTTCAGCCGGTACGTGGACGCCCTCACGAGGTCGGGCAAGGCGGCGGCGGTCAATTTCGACGGGTTTCGCCAGGCGTTGGAGCAGCAGCGTCGCCAGCTGGAGGAGAAAGGGTCGGTGGTCGAGGGCTTCGACGTGGTGGAGGACGGCACCCAGGTGCGGGTGCGGGCAAGGGTTCGTCGCGGGAGGCAGGGATGAGGTGGTTGCTGCTTGGTGTGCTCTTCCTGGGGCTTTCGGTTGCCGCGTCGGGGATGGTCTTTGAACGCTTCCTCTCGCCTGACAACCCCAAGGACCAGGCAATCATGAGCTACATGGCACTCGAGAAAGCGGGGAAAGCGACCTCCTCGGATCTCGCGAATCTGGGTGTGCTGATCCTCGAGAAGGGTTTTCCCAACGACGCCGAACACTACCTGCGCCAGGCGCTGAAGGTCGATCCCGACAACTACGAGGCCGCCTACAGGCTGGGGCTGGTGCTGCAGCGCCAGGGGCACGATTTCAAGGCCACGCGCTACTACAAGAAGACGCTGAAGTGGCGCCCCGGCTACGCCCCGGCTCGCTTCATGTTGGCGCTCGCGGAGGAGAGGTGCGGCCGGCGCGACGCCGCGATCGATGACTACGTGAAGGCGTATCGCCACGCACCCGATCTCGCCAATCCCGACGTGAACCCCCTCGTCTACGACTCCCGGCTGCAAACCGAGGTTGCGCTCAAGTACTACCGGGAGACGGTAGAGGCCTCGACCCTCAAGGTCACGCCGATAGACCCAGAGGCGGTGCGCCAGATGATGCAGGTCAAGGCCGCGCTGGCCGGTACCCAGGCGGCCGAGCCGACGCCTGCGGCTCCGCCGCCGGCGCAGCCGCAGCCGGCCGCTCAGCCGCAACCGACGCCACAGGCGCAGGCGACGACCGGGAAGCGGCCGCCGACGCCCCGGCCGGTCACGGCGCCGGGCGGACTGGCTCCTGCCCCTGCCGCGACGCCTCCTCCCGGCCCCTAGACGTTGAAACGGAACGTGATCACGTCGCCGTCCCGGACGACGTAGTCTTTGCCCTCGAGATGCAGCGTGCCGTGGGCACGGCAGGCGGCGAACGAACCAGCCTCCACGAGTTCCGCCCACGGCGTCACCTCGGCACGGATGAACCCTCGCTCCATGTCGGTGTGGACAGCCCCGGCGGCCCTGGCGGCGTGCGTGCCCTCGGGAACGGACCAAGCCCGCACCTCCTCGTCGCCGACGGTGAAGAACGAGATCAGGCCGAGCAGCGCGTAGGCAGCGCGCAGCAACCTGTCGAGCGCCCGATCGGGGAGCCCGAGGTCGGCGAGGAACGCCGTCTGGTCGGCGGGCGCGAGCAGCGAGATCTCCTGTTCGAGCGTCGCGCACACCGCACTCGTTGCCACGCCGGGCCTGCCCTGCCACCGGTCTAGCCCCGCACCGACCAGTGCCCCCGCGAGGTCGGAGGCGCTCTCCTCGCCGACGTTGAGTACGACGAGCAGCGGTTTGAGGGAAAGGAAGCCGAAACCCCTGAGGTGCGCTCGTTCCTCTGTGGAGAGACCGGCCTGCCGGAGCGCCTTGCCGGCGTCGAGGGCGAGCCTGCAGCGCTCGAGGGCAATGCGCTCGGCCTCGAGGTCGGACGTCCTGTGCTTCTTGAGCTCGCTCTCGAGTCGGTGCAGACGGTTGTCGACCACGGCGAGGTCGGCGAGGAGCAACTCGGTCTCCAGCAACTCGGCGTCGCGAGCCGGGGCGATGTTCCCCTCAGGGTGGGGCACCGTCGCGGAGGCGAACCCCCGCACCACGGCGGCCAGCCCGTCCATGGTGCGCAGCTCCGGGAGGTTGAGGCTCGCCGATCCACCTTTCGCGATCCCCGGCACATCCACGAAGCGAACGGTGGCCGAGACCGCCTTCCGGGGCGCAAACAAACCGGCGAGTCGCTCCAGCCTCGCATCCGGCACGTGCGCGACGCCGGGGTAGGGCTCGCGCTTGCCATGGCCGGCGGCGACGTGGTGACCCGTGAGCAGGGAGAACAGTGTCGTCTTCCCTGACAGCTCCAACCCCAGGATGCCGAACTCCATGGCCGCCTCCGCAGCGATTCTAGCGAAAGGCACGCGGGTGACGCGGCGCTGAACTCAGCCGGACCGGGTGGCCTGTGTCCGGGTGCGCCGATCCACGGGGCCTCCTACGGCGCGTCGCCCGTGGGGTTGGCTCCACCCGCTGCTTCCTGGTGGGGCTGCTCGGCTCCAAGTCGGTCGTCGAGAAAGCGGACGATTCGCCGGGTTGTGACGTCGAAACCAAGGAACGTCATGGTCAGGAACGAATTCTTGTGGTCGTACCCCAGCGTGACGCGTTCGGGCTGGCCCATCGCATACCAGAGGTCGTCGCGCGCGGATCGCGGGATGCAACCGTCATAGCCGGAGTCGATGTACAGCACATCGGCAGGATTGATGCTGCCGGCCACCAGCACCGGGTCAACGATCGAGAGCGGCGGTTTGATGACGCTCTGCAGCATCTCGGGTGTCCACCCGAAGGCCGCGCTTGCATGCTCGCGGACCAGACGCTCGTCCCACTTGCAGTAGGCGAGGATCTCGTCCAGATGCCCGCCAACCATCACGAAGACGCCGGCGGCGAGCCGCGGGTCGCGACCCATGACCAGGCTGCCGACGATCCCGCCGGTGGAGAATCCGACGATCCCGATCCGGCGCGGGTCGGTGTCCGGCTGCTCCAGGATCCAATCCACGAAGGCGCGCACGTCCTGGGCGGTGGCATCGATGCAGGTGGCGGTGCGGCCGACTTCCGCCATGAAATCGGCCTCGGTGGCGGCTTCGATGAGCGCCGGGAAGCGGATCAGACTCACCGGGCCCTGGACCCACAGGACGTTGGTGCGCTCTCCCTGTTCCCCTTCGAGGAGCGAGTGCACGGTCTTCTTGGACGGGTAGGTCGAGCTGCCCCAGATGGGAAGCACGACGACCCAGCGCTTCGACCCCCCCGCTCGACTCAGGTAGGCGAGGGCACCTAGCTCGGTCTCCGACGCGCCGCCGCAGGGGCGCGGCCGATAGAGCCCGAGCACGGAGTGCGTGCGGGTGCCCTCAACCGGAACCGCGGAGATCCTCGAGGGAGGCGGCGGGGATTGGATGGCCAGCACCGCATGGAGGGGTCGGGACGACTGGTCGCCGCGATAGGGGATGTAGGTCTGGCTGATGCACCCGGCGACGAGGAGAGCGAGCACGGGGAGCAAGCTGAGGGTGGGGAAGGCCCGCACGCGTGGGCGAGGGGCTTCGGGTCGGGGGTCGGACCGTCGGCCCCTCACCAACTGTTCCCGAAGGTGATGAAGCGGTCGCCTCACGCGCTCCATTCTAGAACCCCCACCCGAAACCCCAGGTGATCGCCCAGTCATGGGCGGCGCTCCCGCCGCCCACGTGCCAGAGGGCGCCGAGCGTGAAGCTGACGCTGGTGATCGTGAACTGGCCCTCCAGACCGGCGTACGTCAACCCGGGCGGGCCGAGGTTCCCCTCCCGCCATGTCCGCAGGACCGTCCCCCTGACGCCCGCACCGAGGTAGGGCGACACGAGGAAGCGCTCTGAATGTCCCGTCTCGCCGAAGATGCGGGCGTAGCCAAGACTGACCTGGGCCCCGTCGAGCCCCGGCTGCAGCTGAACGGTAGGGCCGTGGAGGTCACAGATCGTGTGGCAATCGAAATCGGATTCGACGTCCGTGAACATCCAGCCGACCGAACCGGCGAGCCCCTCGTACGAGGTGAAGCGCGCGCCGGCGAGTGTGTAGGCGCGACGCTGAGTGTGGGCCTCACGCGCCGCGATCTCGCTTTCCAGGGGTTCAAGGCCCTCTGGCTCCCTGGATGGCGCGGGGGCGCCGGCAGACGGAGCGGCCGGAGCCTTGTCCGGAACGCTCGGGGTGACATTCTCCCGTGAGGCGATCGCCGGACAGTTCGTTTCCAGGGTGAAGCGGGAGGGATCGGGGAGCTCGCCGTCCTTGACCGCCTTTGCGACCTCCAGGTCGCTCAGAGAGGGTCGGTCGGTGGCACGGTAACGGGACAGGCGCTCGACCACGTCGGGGTCGTTGCGGCGAGAGCAGTACCCGAGCAGCCTCGGCCGCACCTTGCGCCAGCGCGACGCGGTGTAGATCGAAACGTTGTAGGACTCGTCCCACCTCGGTGTGACGTAATCCCGCCAGTCGAACGGTCGGCGCACCTTCCAGTGGTCGCCATCGAGGGCGAGCAGCGCGTCGGGGCCGTCGCAGAGGTCGAGGTAGAACCGCATCCCGCCAAGGTTCGCCTCCAGATCCCCGCGCGAAAAGACGCCGTCGGTGAGGAGCCCGTTGGTGGTGCGTTCCTCAAGAACCCCCCACTCGACCGCGGCTTCGGTCGCCTGGACAGCGGACAGGCCACGCTTCCTGGCGGTGAGGTACTTCTCGTGGTAGCGCCAGCCGGAGGAGACGAAGTGGCTGATCTTGTCCGTGCCGAACCTCACGCCGTTCACCTCTACGGTCGGGGAATCCGGAATCCACCTGCCGGTGTCGAAGGGGCCGTGATTGCCGTTCAGGTTGTCCCGGCGGAAGGAAAGCTCCTCCTCGGGAGTGGCCGGAAGGCGGGGCACCAAGGGCGAATGTGTGACCCAGACCTCGATCGGCTGCAGGATCACGAGATGGAGGCGGCCACGCAACTCCCGGGCGATCGCCCGACACGTCGGTGGTTGGCCGCGGGAGGAAACCTGGATCGCCTGGAGGGCCCGCGCGATCTCGAGGTTCATCTTGGCGTTGAGCGTCGTGGTGGCGTCGCCGAGCGGTTGCCCCCAGGTGTAGTACTGGTCGGTTTCGAGCGCGTCCGCATCGGCGATCAGCAGCGCCGCCACGACCAGCGCGACGATTGCGTGAAGACGGCAACCGGTGCGTCGCGTTCCAGCCGGCCTGTCAACTCCCGGTGGACTCGCTGGCGCCCAGGACCAGGTACCCGTGCCCGCACCTCGCGATCAGAAGCGATAGTCGAGGTGGACGAGGGCTGCGGTTCGCGGGCCGAACCCTCCCTCGAGCGTCAGGACAAAGTGCGGGCCGATCGGCATGTTGACGCCTGCCAGGTAACTCCACGAGTCCTTGGCACCCAGCGTCACGTCGTATGGCACCGGTCCGAATCCCGGTATGTCGAACGTTCCCCTGTGTCTCTCCTGCGGGTGCTGGTACATCGCGCCGAGGTACGCCGCGACCTTGCCAAAGTCGTAGCCGACACGAGGTGTCGCGAGCCACGCCCAGACCGAGTCGCTCTCGACGTCCAGCTTTGTGTTGTTGTAGTTCAAATCGAGCGTGGTGAAGACGTGTTGGCCTCCGTAGGCCAGCACGACGCCTGCGCCGTAGAGCAGGCCCTGGTATTTCAGGTCGAGGTCCTGGAGCGGAAGCCCGATGTTCACCTGCGAGAGATTGACCTTGGTTTCACCCCGGACCCCTCCCAGGATTGCGTACACGTCGAGGAACGGCAGGACCCAGTAGTCCGCCTGAAGGTGGACGGCCTTCGTCGTGTTCTCGATCTTGAGGTCCTTCGCTGCCACTGGATCGATGCTCTGGACGCCCAGGGTCAGCTCGTCGATCGAGTAGTCCTGGCTCTGGGTATATACCGACATGCTGATGCCGAACGGGTTCGGCAGTTTCACGCCGCGCGCCAGCGCCTGCTCACGCATTGACTGCGCGCCGGCAGAGCCGGCCGCGAGCAGAAGCAAGGAACCAACGAGGGCACCGAGCACCGTCACGTCGTGTTTCCTCATTCAGTCCTCCGAGCGGGGCGACAAACTCCCTCCCCGCAAGCAATCGCAGGCCACAATGCCGGGTAGGGTACCCGAACCTGCCCTCCGAGTACAACCGCGTCACCACGGTTGGGGTGCCGACCCACACGAGCGGTGAGGCCACCCCTGGTAGACTCACGACGAGGAGCCCAACGATGATGAGCAACCGCATAGCGTTTGGAGTTGCCGTGCTTTGCTGTCTGATCGGTGGCGTTGCTGGCGCCCAGGCGCCAGCCGAGGCCACACTTGTCAGCGCACGCGCCGCCTACGACGCGCGGATGGAGCCGGCGCAAGCGAGCGCTGCGGTGGACCTGTTCCGAAAAGCGGCGAGCGAGGACCCGGCCTCGTACGAAGCGCGCTGGGAGGGCGCCCGCGCCGCGTACTTCTACGGGACGTACACGAAGAGCGACGCAGAGGACGCCGAGAAGATGGCCATCTTTGACGGCGGGATCAACCTGGCAAAGGAAGCGGTAGCGCTCTCACCCAAGGGCGTTGAGGGGCACTTCTGGCTCGGCGTGCTCTACGGGGTGTACGGGGAGGCCAAAGGGGTCTTCAAGTCCCTGAAGCTGGTGCCGCTGATCAAACAGGAGATGCAGACCTGCCTTGAAATTGATCCCTCCGTCGAGGGGTGGGGACCGGACCGGGTGCTGGGCCGGATGTACTACAAGCTGCCGTTCTTCAAAGGGGGCGACAATAAGAAATCCATCGCCTACCTGGAGAAATCTCTCGCCGGCGCGCCCACGGACGCGCTCACGCGTCTCTACCTCGCCGAGACGTACCGCTCCGAGGGTAAGAAGGCAGAAGCTGTGCAGCAACTCCGAGAGATCGTCAGCATGACACCCAACCCGCGCTGGGCGCCCGAGCATCCGTGGATCAAGGCCCAGGCGGAGAAGTTGCTCAAGAAGCTGCAGTAGCGCGCGGCAGTTTTCTGCGCAACGGTGCGCCGAACTGGCGTGACGGCCATATGAAGCCCTCCTTGCTCACGGCACGGCTCGAAGACCTGACGCCCTCGCAGGTCCGGGCGCTGCAGCGACGACTCGCCGGAAGCGTTCGCGAGGAGCAGACGCCCGAAGGGGCGCTTGTGGTCGCGGGTCTGGACGTTTCATATGAGGCCGAGCGGGGGCACACGTGCGCTGCTGCGGTTCTGTGGAATTCTGCGAGCCACACGGTGATTGAAACCGCCACCGCGACGATCGCGACGCGGCGACCTTATGTTCCCGGCCTTCTCGCCTGGCGCGAGCTGCCGGCGGTCCTCGCCGCGTTTCGGGAGCTCACCCGCCGGCCCGACCTGGTCATCGTGGATGGCCACGGACGCGCCCACCCGAGGCGCTGCGGCCTCGCGTGCCTCGTGGGTCTCGCGCTCGACCTCCCAACTGTTGGGTGCGCGAAGAGCATCCTCGTGGGTGAGTTCTCGGGGCTGGCGGAAGAGCGTGGCGCCCGCGCGCCGCTGGTGGACCGCGGCGAGGTGATCGCAATGGCCCTGCGCACACGAACGGGCGTGCGGCCGATCTACGTGTCGGTGGGGCACAGGATTACGCTCGAGTTGGCGTGCAGGCAGGTACTCGCGGCCAGTCGGTTCCGCATCCCGGAGCCGCTGCGCGCTGCTCACACCGCGGTCACGCGCCTGCGTGGTGGAGGAATTCACGGTGCATGAGAAAAGCACGAAGCCCTGCCCCACGTGTGTGGGAGGGGGGCCGAGACGACCTACGCGGCGGCGGCCCCGCGCTTGCGGCCGGTGAGGAACCACAACCAGCCGCTGAGCCTCTCCTGGAGGACCTGGAAGTAGGTGAAGACCACCGGCGTGACGAACAGAGTCAGCAGTTGCGAGAAGAGCAGCCCGCCGACAACCGCGAGGCCGAGTGGGCGGCGAGCCTCGGCGCCGGCACCGAACCCGAGCGCGATCGGCAAGGTTCCGAAGAGCGCGGCCATGGTCGTCATCATGATCGGCCGGAAGCGCACCACGCACGCCTCGTAGATGGCCTCAATTGGGGTTTTGCCCTCGCCGCGCATCGCCTCGAGGGCAAAGTCGATCATGATGATGCCGTTCTTCTTGACCAGGCCCACCAGCATGATGATGCCGACGAACGCGTAGATGTTGAGCTCGGTCTTGAAGAGCATCAGGGTGGCGATGGCGCCGACACCCGCGAACGGCAGCGCCGAAAGAATCGTCAGCGGGTGGATGAAACTCTCGTAGAGGATGCCCAAAACCATGTAGATCACGAGGACCGTGATGAGAAGCAGGAGGCCGAGACCCTGCATCGAAGACTCGAAGGCTTGGGCGGTGCCCTGAAAGCTGGTGGAGATGGTTGCCGGCAGCGTTTCCTTTGCCGCCCTGTCGACCTCGGCGACCGCCTCGCCGAGTGAGACGCCCGGCCGCAGGTTGAAAGACAACGTTACTGCGGGGAGCTGCCCAAAGTGGTTCACTGACAGCGGCCCGAGGCCGGAGACGACTTGGGCGAGAGACTGGATAGGTACCACGTCACCCTGCTTGTTGCGCACGTAGAGGAGCGGGAGGTCGTCCGGTCCGGTCTGGAATTTGGGAAGGAGCTCCATGATGACCTTGTACTCGTTTTGGGGCGCGAAGATCGTTGAGATCTGGCGAGAACCGTAGGCCGAGTAGAGGGCGTCCTCGATGGCGCTCGCGCTCACACCCAGGGTCGAGGCCTTGTCGCGGTTGATCTCGATGTCGAGTTCCGGGTTCTTGATCAGAAGGTCGGTGTTGACGTCTACGAGGTTGTGCAGGGTACGCAACTTGGCCTCGAGCAGTGGTGCGGTCCGGTAGAGCTCATCGGTGTCCGGGCCTTGCAGCGTGAGCTGGTACTGAGCCTTGGTGAGTTGCCCCCCGACCCTGATCGGCGGCGGGTTTTGAAGATAGACGCGGATCCCCGGGATCTGGGCGAGCCTGGGTCGCAGCTCGTTGATCACCTCGTCGGCTGTGAGCAGCCGCTGGTTCCGGGGTTTGAGACGGACGAAGATCACGCCGGAGTTTGCGCCGCCGATGCCGCCGCGTCCCCCCGCCGAGGACATGAACACACCCACGTTCGGGTCGGCCTTGACCACCGCGGCCACGGCCTGTTGATGCTTGACCATCGCGTCGAATGAGATGCCCTCGGCGGCCTCCGTGAATCCGAAAATCTGCCCCGTGTCCTGGCTGGGAATGAAGCCCTTGGGGATTGCGACGAAGAGGACGACGGCGAGAATCGAGATGATGAAGGTCACGGCCATAGTCGCCGGGCGGTGGCGGAGCACGAACTTGAGCCCGCCTTCATACGCCCTGAGCAGGCCCGCAAAGAGACGCTCGAAGAAGTTGTAGAGGGCGTGGTGGTGGACCTCGCGGGGAGGCCGCAGGAAACGGCTCGAGAGCATCGGAGTGAGGCTGAGCGAGACGACGCCGGAGATCAGGACCGCCGCGCCGATGGTCACGGCGAACTCGCGAAACAGGCGCCCGATGATCCCGCCCATGAACAGGACCGGGATGAACACCGCGGCGAGCGAGAGCGTCATCGAGATGATGGTGAACCCGATCTCCCGCGAGCCTGCCAGAGCCGCTTCCATGGGTTTCTTCCCCATCTCCATGTGGCGGACGATGTTCTCGAGCATGACGATGGCATCATCAACGACAAATCCCACGGAGAGCGTGAGTGCCATCAGCGACAGGTTGTCGAGGCTGAATCCCAGCAGGTACATGATGGCAAAGGTGCCGACGATCGACATGGGCATGGCCAGCGATGGGATCGCCGTTGCCGAGAGGTTGCGCAGGAACAGGAAGATCACCAGCACGACGAGGGTCAGTGTGATCAGCAGGGTTGTCTTGACGTCGCTGACGGAGTCGCGGATCGACTCCGAGCGGTCGAACAGAACGTCCATGCTCACCGAGGCTGGCAGCTGGGCCCTGAAGGAGGGTATGAGGTCGCGGACGGCTCGCGCCACCTCGACCGTGTTCGTACCAGGTTGCCGCTGGATCGCCAGGATCACGCCGCGCTGGTTGATGAACCACGCCGCGGTCTTGTTGTTCTCGACGTCGTCGATGACTCGCCCGAGGTCCTGGAGGCGCACGGGGTTACCGTCCCGGTAGACGACGATGATCGGCCTGTAGGCGGCGGCCGCGGTGAGCTGACCATCGGCCTGGACGGTGTACGACTTGGTGGGCCCCCACAGGGTGCCGGTTGGGAGGTTGACGTTTTCATTGTTCACCGCCGCCGCGACCTCGTCGATGCCGATCCCGCGGGCAGCGAGCTGGTTCGGGTCGAGCTGGATTCGGACGGCATACTTCTGCGCACCAAACACCTGCACCTGGGCCACTCCGGCCACCATCGAGATGCGCTGTGAGAGCAGCGTCTCGCCGTACTCGTCGAGGGAGTACAGCGGCAGTGTGGGCGACGTGAGCGCAACGTAGAGAATCGGTTGGTCGGCGGGATTCACCTTCTGGTAGGTGGGCGGGTTCGGCATGTTTGAAGGCAACTGGCTGGCGGCACGGGCAATGGCAGCCTGGACGTCCTGGGCCGCGGCGTCGAGGTCGCGGCTGAGGTTGAACTGGAGCGTGATCTGGGTGTTGCCGAGCGAGCTCTGGGAGTTCATTGAGTCGACGCCCGCGATGGTGGAAAACTGCTTCTCGAGCGGGGTGGCGACCGAGGAGGCCATGGTTTCGGGGCTTGCACCTGGCAGCGCTGCGGAGACCTGGATCGTCGGGAAGTCCACATTTGGCAGGTCGGAAACCGGCAGGAGACGGTATGCCATCACGCCGAAGACCAGGATCCCGACCATCACCAGCGTGGTCATCACGGGGCGTCGGATGAAAAGCTCAGACACGTTCATCGTTTGACTCCTTGACCGCCGAGGCACCTGTGCCGCCACGCGCAGGCCGGCCTTCCGCTGCCACTGTTTGCAAGCCGCGCGCTCAAGTCGCCATTCCCCGGCAGACTACGCGGCCCCGATCCACCACGAGATTGTTGAGGCAACAGGGGGTTACGCCACCTCGGCTGCTTGCTTTTTGCGGCCGCCCAGGAACCACAGCCACGCACCCAGCTTGCTCTGCAGGCTGTCCATGTACGTATAGACGACCGGCGTGACGAACAGCGTCAACGACTGCGAGACCACCAGGCCCCCGACGACGGCAAGGCCGAGCGGGCGCCGCGCCTCCGCACCGGCACCCCAGCCGAGCGCGAT
Source organism: Thermoanaerobaculaceae bacterium (assembly GCA_035542075.1). Taxonomy (GTDB): domain Bacteria; phylum Acidobacteriota; class Thermoanaerobaculia; order Thermoanaerobaculales; family Thermoanaerobaculaceae; genus RBG-13-68-16. The sequence continues at coordinate 13,095 of DATKMD010000066.1, read as the reverse complement.
CGGCAGCGTGCCGAAGAACGCGGCCATGGTCGTCATCATGATCGGGCGGAAGCGGACCACGCATGCCTCGTAGATCGCCTCCACTGGGGTCTTGCCGCCCTTCTGCGATTCGATGGCGAAGTCGATCATGATGATGCCGTTTTTCTTGACGAGGCCCACGAGCATGATGATGCCCACGAACGCGTAGATGTTGAGGTCAGTCCTGAACAGCGCCAGGGTCGCCAGGGCGCCGGCACCGGCCAGCGGCAGCGCCGAGAGGATCGTGAACGGGTGGATGAAGCTCTCGTACAGGATGGCGAGCACCATGTAGATCACGAGGATGGCGAGGACGAGCAGGAGCCCGAGCCCCTGCATCGAGGACTGGAAAGCCTGCGCGGTCCCCTGAAATGCGTACGAGATCGTGGAGGGGAGCGTGGCCTTGGCGAGCCTCTCGACCTCTGCCGTGGCCTGACCGAGCGCGGCCCCGGGCTTCAGGTTGAAGGAGAGCGTCACGGAGGGGAGCTGGCCGGAGTGGTTGACGGTAAGCGGGCCGATGCCAGGGGTCATCCTGACCAGCGAATCGAGAGGCACGAGCTGGCCGTTCGCCGAGCGGACGTAGATGAGGGAGAGGTCCATCATGTCGGTCTGGAACTCGGGCTTCGCCTCCATGATCACCATGTACGAGTTCTGCGGGGCGAAGATGGTGGAGACCTGCCGGGTGCCGTAGGCCGTGTAGAGCGTATCCTCGATCTGCTGGGCGGTGACTCCGAGAGCGGCTGCTTTGTCGCGTTGAATGTCCACGTTGATCTGCGGGTTCTTGAGCAGGAGATCGGTGTTGACGTCCTGCAGGAGAGAGTTGGCACGCATCTTCGTTTCGAGCTCGGGTGCGTAACGGTAGAGATCGTCGGTAGAAGGGCTGAAGAGCGTGAGCTGGTAGAGCGCTCGGCTCTGCCGGCCACCGATCTGGATCGCCGGAGGGCTCTGAAGGTAGGTCCGCACGCCGGGCACGGCTGCGAGCTTCGGTCGCAGGGCTTCGACGATCTCGTCGGCGCTCAGCTCGCGCTGGTTGCGGGGCTTGAGCCGGATGAACACGAACCCGGAGTTGGAGGCGCCGCCACCCCGCCCGCCCGCGGAGGAGCCAAACGCCTCGATGTTGGGGTCGGCCTTGAGGATCGCTGCGATCGCCTGCTGGTGGCGCGCCATCGAATCAAACGAGATCCCTTCGACGGCCTCCGTCTGGCCGTAAAGCTGTCCGACATCCTGCGACGGGATGAACCCCTTCGGGACCCAGGCGAAGAGAAAACCCATGAGAATGGTGATCGCGGCGGTGATGCCGATCATGGTACGCCGGTGGGCGAGCGACCAGCGAAGTCCGACCTTGTACCCGTTCAGCATCCGGTTGAAGCCGTTCTCGAAGAGGTTGTAGAGGGCGTGGTGTTCGACCTCGCGGGGAGGGCGCAGGAAACGGCTCGAGAGCATGGGGGTGAGCGTCAGCGAGATCGCGCCCGAGATCAGCACGGCGGTGCCGATGGTCACGGCGAACTCTCGGAACAGCCGTCCCACGATCCCGCCCATGAAGAGCACCGGCAGGAAGACGGCCGCGAGGGACAGTGTCATGGAGACGATCGTGAAACCGATCTCCCGTGAGCCGTCGAGGGCGGCCTGGAACGGTTTCTTGCCCATCTCCATGTGGCGGAAGATGTTTTCCAGCATGACAATGGCGTCATCGACCACGAACCCCACCGAAAGCGTGAGCGCCATCAGGGAGAGGTTGTCGACGCTGTAGCCGAGCGCGTACATGATGCCGAAGGTACCGACGATGGACATCGGCATCGCGAGCGAGGGGATGGCCGTTGCCGAGAGGTTGCGCAGGAACAGGAAGATCACAAGCACCACGAGAGTCAGCGTGACAAGCAGCGTGACCTTGACGTCGTTGACCGAGTCGCGGATCGACTCCGAGCGGTCGAACACGATGTGCATCGAGACGCTGGCGGGGAGCAGGTGCTTGAAACTGGGCAGCAGGTCGCGCACAGACTCGGCGACCGCTACGGTGTTTGTGCCAGGCTGCTTCTGGATCGCCAGCATGATCCCGCGTTGGTCGATGAACCAGGCCGCGACCTTGTTGTTCTCCACGCTGTCGACGACGTTTCCGAGCTCCTCGAGGCGCACTGGCTTGCCGTTGCGGTAGGTGACGACGATCGGACGGTACGCATCTGCGTTGGTGAGCTGGCCTGCGGCCTGGATCGTGTACGACTTCTCCGGCCCCCAGAGGATACCGGTGGGAACGTTTACGTTGTTGTTCTGGACCGCGTGCATCACGTCGTCGAAGGCGATTCCCCGAGTCGCGAGCTGCCGCGGGTCCACCTGGATGCGCACCGCGTACTTCTGGCCACCGTAGACGTTCACCTGAGCAACGCCGGAGAGCATCGAGATGCGCTGCGCGATGATGGTCTCCCCGTACTCGTCCAGCTCGTACAGGGGCAGGCTGGGCGAGGTCAGGGCGATGAACAGGATCGGCTGGTCGGCCGGGTTGACCTTGCGGTACGTGGGGGGATACGGCATGTCCGGCGGGAGCTGGCGGGCCGTGCGGGCGATGGCGGCCTGCACGTCCTGGGCGGCGGCATCGATGTCGCGATCCAGAACGAACTGTAGCGTGATATTCGTGCTCCCGAGGCCGCTCGATGACGTCATCGAGTCGACGCCCGCGATGGTCGAGAACTCCTTCTCCAACGGAGTCGCCACCGAAGCGGCCATCGTGTCCGGGTTTGCCCCGGGCAGCGAGGCGGACACGGAGATCGTCGGGAAGTCCACGTTCGGCAGGTCGGAGACCGGCAGCAACCTGTACGCCATCGCCCCGAAGATCAGGATGGCCGCCATCACGACTGTCGTCATGACGGGGCGCCGGATGAAGAGCTCGGAGAAGTTCATGACCCCTTCTCCACTCCGCCGACGCCGCCCTTGATCTCGACCCTAGCCCCGGGCACCAAGCGGAGCTGGCCGTCGGTCACGACGGTCTCGCCTGCGGCCAGGCCCTTGTCGATGACCGCCTCCGCCTCGTCGATTCGATCCACCTTCACAGGGCGCAGCTCGACGGTGCCGTCGGTCTTGACGACGAACGCGTACTGGCCCTGCTGGCCGGTCTGCACTGCCGGCGCAGGCGCCACAATGCGGTTGGGCTCCTCGCCCAACGTGACGACGATGTCGACGAATTGCCCCGGCCACAACCGCTCGTCCTGGTTCGCGAACGCAGCCTTGAGGAGGATCGTGCTGGTGGCGGTGTCCACCGCGTTGTCCACGAAGGCGAGCTCACCCTCCTCGGGCGCACCTGTGTTTTGAGGCAGCCTCGCAGTCACGCCGATCCGGTTGCCGTTGTGCTTGGTGAGCTGTGGCAGGAGCTGCGCCGGAACGGAGAAGGTGGCGAAGATGGGTCGTATCTGGTTGACGGTGACGAGAGGTGTGGTGTCGTCCGCCTTGACGAGATTGCCCATCTTCACATTGAGGTTGCCGGTTCGGCCCTCGATCGGGGCGGTGATCGTGCAGTAGACCACCTGGAGCCTGGCATTGTCGACGTTGGCCTGGTCGGCTTCAACGGCGGCACGGAGCGCAGCCGCTGTAGACGTTATCTGGTCGTACTGCTCCTTGGTCACGAAGTCCTGCTTGACGAGACCCTCGTAACGCTTGATGTCAGCCTCGGCCTTCACGAGGAGGGCCCTGTCCCTGGCGAGCTGTGCCTCCGCCAGCCGGAGCGCAGCCTCGTACTGGCGGGGGTCGATGGTGAAGAGGGTGGCTCCCTTCGCGACGTTCTGGCCCTCGGTGAACCACACTTTTTGAAGCTCGCCGCCGATGCGGGCTTTGATCGCGACCGTGGCCATGGGTTCCACGTGCCCGATTGCGCGGAACGTGATCGGGACGGTCTTTTCCACCACCTTGCCGACGGTCACGGGGACCGGAGGCGGGGCCGTCCGTTGCTGCCGGCCGCCTCCACAGGCGGCCAGAGCGGCGGCGAGAGCGGCAGCCATTAAAGTGGCCGTAGTGAGACCGGTGCGCCTGGTGGCCGGCGTGTCGGTGATGGTCTTCATCGGGTGTTCCTTCCTGGGTGAACGTGATGGCTTCATTGTGTTCGGCTTTCCTTGAGGACCGTGATCGGCTGGTCGAGCGGAGCGGTAGTGCCCGTGTCCCGGGCGAGCTGGGCGAGCGCGATGAACCACCCCGAGCGGGCCAGGATGTCCTGCGAACGGGCGGTCGCCAGTGCGGACTGGGCGGTGAGGAGGTCGATGATCGTGCCGACGCCTTCCTTGTAACGCCCGAGCGCCACACGCTCCGACTGCTCGGCGCTCGCCAATAGGTCGCGGCTCGTCTTCACGAGCTGGGTCGCCGTCTGGAGGAAGTAGTAGCTCGTCCACACCTCGAGGATCACCTGCTGCTCGAGCGTGTCCGCCTGCGAGCGGGCAACGGCGGCGTCCGCCTTGGCCTTCTTGATGTCGTACGAGTTGGCGAAGCCCGTGAAGAGCGGAAACGTCAGCAGCAGCGACGCGGACCAGTTGTTGCGCGCGTCGAACGGGATGGCCGGGCTGAGGTAGGTCCGGTTGGCGTCTGCAAAAAGCGAGAGCGTCGGTAGCCCATCGGAACGCACCGAACGGACGTGGGCCTCGGCCTTCTCCGTCAGCGCCCGCGCGGCCGCCAGGTCCGGCCGGCGCAGCCGGGCGGTGGCGATCAGCTTGTCGGCGGCCTCCGTCCCGCGATCGAGCGGCACTTCCGCCGGGAGGACGCCGACGTCGTAGGGCGTGTCCGCGGGCAGGCCCATGGCGGTGGCCAGCTCACCTCGCAGGACGAGCACCTGTCCCTGGAACGTCTGCAGCGAAAGTTGGGCCTGCGAGAGCGCGGTCTTGGCCTGCAGCACATCGGCAATCGTTCCGACGCCGGCGTCGTGGCGCACGGTCGCCGCCTCCAGGGCGGCCTCGGCGCTCTTGACGGTCGACTGGGCCGCCTCGATCTGTGCCTTGGCGTTGACGTACTGCACGTAGGTCGTCTCCACCGCGAGGATGACGTTCTGGATCGTGGCGTTGTGGGTCCAGTCGGCGGCGAGGAGGCCGAAACGGGCATCATCGACGTTGGCGGACCTGCCGCCCATGTCGAGGAGCAGGTAGGCGAGCCCCACGGCGCCAGCGTAGATGTCCTGCGTCTCGGTGACGGTTGCGTCCTGCGGCTGGTTCGTTCTGGTTCCGCTCGCCGAGACGCCCACGCTCGGGTAGTAAGGGGCGCGTTTGCTGCCGAGTTGCGCCGCAGCGGAGAGCGCCAGAAGGTAGCTGGTTCGGGTCTCGGGGTTGTTCTGCAGCGCGATGTCCACGACCTGGGCAAGGGTGAGGCTTGCGCCCGGCTTCAGCAGATCCTCGGGGATCACCGGCGCGGGTGTTCCCTTCGGCGCCGGCGGCGCGGGCAGCTCGACGGGACGGTTCGGACCCGCGGGCACCGGCGGCGTGTTCCATGCGCCCGAGGCCATGCCGGTAGACACAGTGAGTAGGAGCACGGCGAAGGTCAGCGGTGCAAGCCGCCACTCTCCCACCTGAGACGGTTCGGGTTGGCGCTCTGACATCGGTCTTTCTCCTCGGGGATGAATGGCTCCAGGTAACCCCAAGACGCTGTTTACGCGGTTCGCGCGGGATGGGTTCTTCATCGTGTTTTCCTCGCACAGGCGCGCACGCCGGCGGCCGAAAAGCGGACGATCTGACCGACCATGTCGGGGAGCGGAGGCAATTCCGCGCCCCAGGCCGGTGTCAACTCCCCCCGGCGGAGCCGGTGGGCGACCTGAAGGAGTTGGCCGACGATCGAGACCACGCAGAGCCTTGCCGGCCCGGCGTCGAGCCCCGGCGTGACCGTCATGATCGCCTCCGCCAGCGCCTCCTGGACCGGTCCCACGACCTCGGCGAGGAAGAGCTCGCGAGGCAGTTGCGGGTCGAGCATCTCGCGCGAGATCAGCTCAATGAGCAGCCTGCCGCCCCCCCTGTCCACCAGCGGCTGCAGGAACGCGGTGGCGAAAGCGTAGAGGACCCCTTCGAGCGAGTTGGCCCCGCCCTGGACCTGGCGGATGCTCGCGATGCGCTGGTCGCGCATTGCCGCCATGCGCCTGCGGAAAACCTCGTGGTAGAGGTTGTGCTTCCCCCCGAAGTGGTAGTTGACCGCAGCGATGTTGCTGCTCGCCGCAGCGGTGATGTCGCGCACCGAGGTGGCGGCGAAACCGTTCTCGGCGAAGAGGCGCTCGGCGGCGTCGAGCAGCCTCTCGCGCGTCTGGGCGCCGACCTCGGCCTGGGACAGGTTGTGCTGGACGGTCGAAGCGGTCACGTTCTCCCCAAGGGGTGGGATCGTATCAAACGATTGTATGAGAGTTCAAGGGGTCCTTGACTAGTTTGCTGGTCCGAGTCTAAATAGCCAAGAAAAGGAGAGATAATATCGTTGTCGAACGCTCGTTTGAACTGTTTCAACCGGCGGCCGGATCAAGCAATCTCGAGGCGGCGGAACAGCAGTGAAGGTGTCGTGACGGCGCTCGCGAGGGAGAAGCTCTCCGCGTCACCTCCGGTGGCGGCCAGCGCAGCGAGCAGCCGACGGAACGAGCCCCGCAGGTCCACCAGCGGGTGGGCCGCTTCCGGCTTGCCTTGACGGACCGCGACCGCCGCCGCGCGCAGCGCGAATCGCCCACTCGCATGGTCCACCCGGACCGCCCCTGCCGGGAGAGCCAGGTAGAAGCCGTTCTCGAGGAGCGCGAGCAACTCGGGCTGGCGCAACGCCGTTTCGGCGAGTACGACCAAGTTGGCAGGGCCCGGCACCGGGGGGTGCCGGTAGGAGGGACGCACCGCTCCGCCCGGCTTCTCCCCGGTGTGCTGGGCGCGCTCCCAGGTGGCGAAGCGCTCTCGCAGACGACCACCGGCCACGACCGCGATCCGGCGGGCGGGGAACCCCTCGCCGTCCCACGGGAGGGGCAACAACCCGGCGGGTCCGGGGCGCTCGTCCACGAGGTTCCAGGCCCTGGAGACGCGGGCGCGGGCGAACTCGCCGTCGTCGGGGGCCTGGTGCGCGAGGCGCTGGGCCAGCGCCACCACCAGCGGCGCGGCCACCGCGGGCGCCAGCAGCACGTCCGTCAGTTGCCGGTCGGGGGCGTCGCCGCGCGTGGCGAGGAGGGCGGCTTCCACCGCCCGGCGTGCAACGGCTTCCGGGTCGAAATCGGCGAGCGCCGGGGCGGCAAAGTGCAGATGGCGCCACGGACCCGCAGGCGGAGCCACGAGTAATTCAGCGACAGCGCCGCCGGCAGCCGCCCGCGCCAGGAACCCCTCCCCGGTCGCGAGCGCCGCACTCGAGGTGCCTCCGAGGAGGCGAACCTGCACGAGGGTGATCCCCGACCCGACCTCGTCGAAGGCACGTGCGAGCGCGTGGGCGAAAGCCTCCTGCTCAGCGGGTTCGGCCGGGGGATGCGGCAGCGCGCTGCCGCTGGTGCCCAGCAGCTCCCGGGGTGGCAGAGGATCGCGGGAGGGCAGCATGTTCTCGAGGGCGCCCAACGCCGCCTGACGCCCGGCCTTCGCACTCCCCCCTGCAGCAGCGGCGAACCCTGCGTGGCCACCCTTGCTCACGCGGCACGCCACCCCGAGCTCGTGGCTCTCCCGCCGCTCCAATGCGCCGTCTTGGTCGAGAACGAGGTGGGTATGCTCGCCGAGGCGGGCGAACACCTCGAAGCGGACGCCGTGACGGGCAAGCTCCTCGGAGGCGGCCTGGAGCGCGGGCAGCAGCGGATCGGCGTCGGTCCTCACCGCACCTCCAGCCCGGAGAGCAGCAGCCAGGGGGCGATCGCCCCGGTGGGAACGATCTCACCATCCTTGGCGCACCAGCCGGGCTCGGCGACTGGAAGGGTGGGCTCGGCGGCCGCCAGCAGCCCGGAGCGCACGGCCGCGAGCGAGCCCACCAACGTGAACGGGGCGAGGGGGCGGTGACGCTCGCCGCGGCGCAGCGCGAAGGCGGTACGAACGTGCAACAGGATGGCGCCCGACGCTGGCTCCATCGTGCCCGAGGTCAGGGTTTCGACCTCGATGGCGGCCTCGTGGCGCGGGGGGTGTGGAAGCGGATCAGACGCGTGCGCCACCAAGTTCGAGATGCGGGGGCGGGGGCGTGCATGCACGTTCGCCCGCCGGGCGTTGCCGGTCGGCACGCCGAGGGCAGCGGCGCTCTCCCGGTCTGCGAGAGCGCCGACCAGGATGCCTTCGGCGAGCAACTCGCGGGGCTGGGCCGGCTCGCCCTCGTCGTCGGTCGAGAAGGCACCGGGCAGGTCCGTGCGGGAGGGGTCGTCGCTCACCGAGAGGGACAGGCGCACGAGACGCTCGCCCTGCCTGCCGCTCCAGGGTGAGGCACCGCGCAGGAGCAGGTCGCCCTCCAACGGGTGACCGATCAGCTCGTGGAGGAGGACCGCCGCAGCCGCTGGGGCGAGCAGCACGCGGGCAGCGCCGACGCGGGCGTTGACCCTCGTTGCCGGGGCAAGGTCGCTGTCCTCGCGATCCGTGCCGGGAGGCCACACGGTGAGGGCGCGGTGGCCGTCCTCGAGAGTGACCTCGGCGAGGTCGGGCCTGCGCAGCGCAACGGCGCGGCGGTCGGCGAGGATGGCCGCCCAGCGCCAGCTCCAGCGCACACTGGCCCACTGGGCGGGAAGACGGGGCAGTGCCTCTTCGAGTTGGGGCGGGTCTGGGAACGCCGGCGCCGAGAAAGGCGGCAAGGCGCGGCTCGCGATCCCCAGAAGACGGGCGAGGATCGGTCGGTCGAGGCCGTCTCCCGAGACCAGCGTGCCGTCGCGGCGAACCGCCGCGCCCTCACGCAGCAACGTCTCGCGTGCGGTGACCCTGCCCTCGGCGAGGTGCCAGCACACCTCGGCGCGGCGCTCGAGGAACACGTCCTCCAGCTCCGCAACGCGCGCGTGGGCGACCGCGGTCGCGAGTTCGGAAAGGCCGGATCCTTCGTCCCGTCGCATGATGCCCGTCGTGATAGCATAATTCGCTTTCCGGCACGGCCGGACAACCGGGGGGAGCCACCGTGAGCGAGGACGTGCGCAAGCGCCTTGCAGAGTTGGAGGCCGCGAGCCTGGAAGGCGGCGGCAAGGAGAGGATCGACAAGCAGCACAAGGCGGGGAAGCTCACTGCCCGGGAGCGCCTCGACCTCCTCCTCGACCCCGGATCGTTCGAAGAGGTCGATCGCCTGGTCATGCACCGCAGCCACGACTTCGGAATGGAAGAGCAGCGCATTCCGGGGGACGGCGTGCTCACCGGGTTTGGCCGCATCGAGGGCCGCTCGGTCGCCGTCTTCGCGCAGGACTTCACGGTGTTCGGCGGCTCGCTGTCCGAGGCGCACGCCGAGAAGGTCTGCAAGATCATGGACCTGGCCCTCAAGTTCGGGGTCCCGATCGTCGGGCTCAATGATTCGGGAGGAGCCCGCATTCAGGAAGGGGTGGTCTCCCTCGGCGGCTACGCCGACATCTTCCTCCGCAACACCATCGCTTCGGGGGTCGTGCCGCAGATCTCGGCGATCCTGGGGCCGTGCGCGGGAGGGGCCGTCTATTCCCCCGCGATCACTGACTTCGTCTTCATGACCAAGGCGACGAGCTACATGTTCGTCACCGGTCCCGAGGTGATCAAGACCGTCACCCACGAGGACGTGACGATGGAACGGCTCGGCGGGGCCTCCACTCACAGCCAGGTCTCCGGGGTGGCTCACTTCGCCTGCGAAGACGACGCCGATGCCTTGGGCGGGATCCGCCGACTGCTGGGGTTCCTGCCTCTGAACAACGCCGCGGATCCCCCCGTACGCGCCACCTCCGACTCCCCCGACCGCGAGGAGGAGTCGCTCGACCGGCTGGTCCCGTCCGACCCCAACAAGCCGTACGACATCAAGGAGCTGGTGCGCGCGGTCGCCGACGATGGCGAGTTCCTGGAGGTCCACGCGCACTTTGCGCGCAACATCGTGGTGGGTTTCGTGCGCCTGGCCGGCCGGTCCGTGGGAGTGTGCGCCAACCAACCGGCGCACCTGGCCGGCGTGCTGGACATCAACGCCTCGGTGAAGGGGGCGCGCTTCGTTCGCTTCTGCGATGCGTTCAACGTGCCTCTCCTGATCCTGGAGGACGTGCCCGGCTTCCTCCCTGGGCTCGAACAGGAGCACGGTGGGATCATCAAGCACGGTGCCAAACTCCTGTACGCGCTGGCGGAGGCCACCGTGCCGAAGGTCACCGTGATCACCCGCAAGGCCTACGGCGGCGCCTACTGTGTGATGGGCTCCAAGCACATCCGCACCGACTTCAACTTCGCGTACCCGACGGCAGAGATCGCGGTGATGGGTCCCCAGGGGGCGGTGAACATCCTCTACAAGCGCGAGATCGAGAAGGCCAGCGACCCCGAGGCACGGCGGGCCGAGCTGGTGCGCGAGTACACCTCCAAGTTCGCCAACCCGCTGGTCGCCGCCGAGCGCGGCTTCGTGGACGCGGTCATCCGGCCGCGGACGACGCGCCGGCGCGTGATCACGGCGCTTCAGCTGTCGGTCAACAAGCGCGACTGGATGCCGCCCAAGAAGCACGGAAACATCCCCCTATGAGACGGGGTAGAGCCGAGAGGGGAGAGGGGAGAGCACGACGGCTTGGCGCGGTTGCGTCGCGCCTGCTCTTCCCTCTGCCCTCCTCCCTCTCCCCTGGGTGGGTGGGCGGGTGAGGATTCTCATCGCCAACCGCGGAGAGATCGCGGTGCGCCTGCTGCGCGCCTGCCGCGAGCTCGGCCACGAGGGCGTGGCGGTGTACTCCGACGTCGACCGCACGCAGCCGCACGTTCTGTCGGCCGACCTCGCGGTGCGCATCGGGCCGGCGCCGGCTCGCGACTCGTACCTGAATCAGGGGGCGATCATCGAAGCGGCTCGCTCCACCGGCGCGGGCGCAGTCCACCCCGGCTACGGTTTCCTCGCCGAGAACCCGGGCTTCGCGCGCCTGGTCGAAGCCTCCGGCCTGGTGTGGATCGGCCCACCCCCGGATGTGATCGAGCTCCTGGGGTCCAAGACCGCGGCCCGTGAGGTGGCTCGTAAGGTCGGGGTCCCGGTGGTCCCCGGGAGCGAGCCGTTGCGGGACGCCGGCGCGGCCCGCGCGTTCGCGGACACCATCGGCTACCCGATCCTCCTGAAGGCGGTGGGCGGCGGCGGCGGCAAGGGGATGCGCATCGTGAGGCGGGAGGCCGAGGTCGAGGAGGCGTTCGCTCGCGCGGCCTCGGAGGGGAAGGCGTTCTTCGCCGACGAGCGGGTGTACGCGGAGAAGCTCGTCAAGCGTCCGCGCCACGTGGAGGTGCAGATCCTCGGCGACCGCCACGGCACGGTCGTGCACCTCGGGGAACGCGAGTGCTCCCTCCAACGTCGTCACCAGAAGGTGTTCGAGGAGTGCCCATCGGTCGCGGTCGATGCCGGCCTGCGTCAGCGTCTGGGGGATTCGGCCCTGGCCGTCGCGCGGGCGGTCAGCTACCGCTCGGCCGGGACCGTCGAGTTCCTCCTGGCGCCCTCGGGCGAGTTCTTCTTCCTCGAGGTCAACACGCGGCTGCAGGTGGAGCACCCGGTGACCGAGGCGGTGTACGGGGTGGATCTCGCTCAGCTCATGATCCGCGAGGCGCTGGGTGAGGCCCTTCCCGTGCGACAGGATTCCCTCCTCCCCCGTGGCCATGCGCTGGAATGCCGCGTGTACGCGGAGGACCCGCTGCGTGGGTTCGCCCCCTCGCCGGGGACCATCTCCAGCTTGGAGCGGCCGCACGGTCCGGGGGTGCGGGTGGACAGCGGCGTACGCGAGGGCTCGGTGGTGCCTCTCGACTACGACCCGATCCTGGCCAAGCTCGTGGTGTGGGCGGAGGACCGCCCGAGGGCGCTGGCCAGGCTGCGCCGCGCCCTCGGCGAGTACCACATCGCGGGGATTGCGACCACCCTGCCGTTGTTCCGCCTGCTGCTGGACGTCCCGGAGTTCCAGACCGGGGCGCTGCACACGGGGCTGCTTGACGAGCTGCTCGCCCGTGGCCCGGTGCAGGCTCTCGAGGCCGCCGGTGACCCCGCCGTGGAGGAGGCGGCGATCGTGGCGGCCGCCTGTTTGGCGGCCGAGGAGGCCGAGCACCTGCCGCACGACGCCTTCGAGATCTCCGAACGGGAGGGACGCGGATGGCGGGTGGCGGGGCGGACCCTCGCGCAGGGGAGAGAGCCGCGATGATGCGCTGGTGGGTGTTGCGTGACGGGAGCCAGGTGGAGGTCACCGCCCGGCGGCTCGAGGACGCGTGGGAGGTCATCATCGATGGCTCGACACGACGCGTCGAACTGCTGCCAATCCACCCCGGGCTCTCGGCGTTGTGTTTGCCGGACGGTCGCAACTACGCGGTGGCCAGTCAGCGCCTGGCGCGCAACCGCTGGAGGGTCTCCCTTGCCCAGCGCCACTTCGAGGTGCACCTCCACGACCCCCTCGAGCGCGCGGTGGCGACGGCTGCTGCAGGGCACGCCGGCCCGCACGAGGTGAGGGCACCGATCCCGGGGCGGGTCGTGAGCGTGGCGGTCGCGGAAGGGGACGAGGTGCGGGCCGGCCAGGCGCTGCTCGTGCTCGAGGCGATGAAGATGGAGAACCAGCTCTGCGCCGAGGGGGCGGGGAAGGTGGAGCGCGTGCTTGTCGCAGCGGGCGCCACGGTGGAGGGCGGCCAGGTCCTGGTGGTGGTGCAGTGAGCGGGACTTGAGCGGACGAATCAGAATCTGGTCAGCGCCTCGCCCGCATACCCGGTGAGCTCGAGGTATCCCTCGCCGGGGGTCGTGCCCGTCACGGCGACCGGGCCCTCCCAGTAGATCGTCCCGGTGGAGGCACGGGCGTCCAGTTCCGCATCGGCGATCTCGGGGCGCACCGCGAGGTCGAGCCCGACCCCGGGGACCCGCACGCGCAGCCGGGCCGGGTAGCGCCCCCCTGTCCGAGGGCTCGTCCACCAGGAGAGGGGCTCGAGCGTGAAGTCGCTCGCCGCAAGGCGGCGGGTCGTGCCGTCCCGCTCCACGAGCGTGCCCGCGGATTGCGGTGCGGCAGAGCCGTCGGCGAAGCGCAGCCGGTTGAGC
>DATKMD010000065.1:0-7206 GCA_035542075.1 Thermoanaerobaculaceae bacterium | reverse complement strand
GGGCGGGCTCGCCGGTTCAGCGGGACTCGTGGGCCGGGCGCCACCGCGTCTGGCGGCACGCGCCGCGAGCGGGGCCGTGGCGAGCGCGTGAGCGTCGGCGCTCCGCCCCCGGGTCGCGGAAGTCTGTTCGCTCGCGTCCCGGGTCCGCTTCGGACCCGGTCACTCTGCCGGCTGCCGACAGAACATCGGCCTTGACACCGCGGTTGTCCGCGCTGTAGGTGGGAAGTGGTTGCGACGAGGGGCGTGGCGCGGCGGGGCCGAGAACGGGTCTTACGTCAACCAGGGCGTTTATCGTGTCTACGCTCTGATGCGGCTTCTCTCCGAGCGGCTGCGCCGCGCCGATGCCCTCTACCGGGAGGCCCAGTTCAAGTCGAAGCCCGTCGACTAGCCTGGTTCGTTGTCTGCGGTGCCGGCCGGCACCGAGCGTGCCGACCGCGGAGGGAATGAACATGCGGAAATCCGCGTTGGTATCAGCATTGGCTATGAGCCTTCTCCTTTCCGGATCCGCGCTCCCGGCGAGTGAAGAGAGCCTGGAGGCGCAGGTGCTCAAGTTGCGCGCCCAGATTCGGAAGGACGTCGGGGCGAAGCTCCCACCGGTGCCGGTCCCGTCGAATAATCCCCAGACGAAGGAGAAAGTGAGGTTGGGCGAGGCTTTGTTCTTCGACCCGAACCTGTCGAGCTGCGCCGAGGTTGCCTGCGCGACCTGCCACCTTCCGGACAAGGGGTTCAGCGACGGCAAGGAGGTGTCGCCCGGCTGCAAGGGCAGCGAGGGCCGGCGAAACTCCTCCACGGTCTACCAGACCGGGTACCTGAGCCACCTCTTCTGGGACGGTCGGGTGCAGTCGCTGGAGCAGCAGGCCCTCAACCCGGTCGTGGATCCTGTCGAGATGGCCAATACGTGGGACGCCGTCATTTCCTACCTGCAGACCGGCGTACATCCTGCCACCGGAAAGACCTTCCCCGAAGCGAAGAAGTTCTACGAGACCGCCTTCCGCAAGGCCTTCGAAGGGGAGATCACCACCACGAACGTGGCCAAGGCCATTGCCGCGTACGAGCGGACCGTGAACTCGTTCGATTCCCCCTTCGACCGCTGGGTGAAGGGAAACGACAAGGCCCTGACCATGGCCCAGAAGAAGGGCATGGTGGTGTTCTTCGGCCGGGGCAAGTGCTCGCAGTGCCACAACGCGCCCCTCTTCACCGACTCCGACTTCCACAATATCGGCGTGCCCAATACCGGGTTCGAGAAGCCGGCGCAGTTCCCGCAAAATCCCGCCATCTGCAAGGGAGTCGTGCCGGCCGTCGATCCAGGTCGGGCCGAGGTCCCCGCGCTGCACGCCTCATGCGCGGACGTGGCGGCGTTCCGGACGCCCACGCTGCGAAACGTGGCGCTATCGGCGCCTTACATGCACAACGGCAAGTTCGGGACGCTCGAAGCGGCTGTCGTGCATTACGAGGATCTGAGCCAGGGCACGGTCACGACTGTCGCGGGGGAGCTGGATCCGGATGTCCGGAAGGGCACGATGCTGTTCGGCGCCGGTGTAGGCAAGGCCGACGACGTTCCGAACATGGTCGAGTTCATGAAAGCGCTCACCGGGTCGCAGATCCGGGGCCCCAAGGGAGGCGTGGCACCTCCAAACGAGAAGTGAGAGGAAGTCGCACGCCAGCCCCTCTGGCAGCGTCTCGCTCGCATGGAACGGACGGCAGACGACCTCGCGGCAGGCACGAGAAACGCCTCAACCAAGACAGCAAGAGCTCATCCTGCGAGGAGGCAAGGCTGTCAAGCGGGCCTGCGCCCCCAGGTGAAGATATGGAGTCTGCCGGCGATGACCGGACCGCGCGCCTGTAGGGCGTGGAGCGTGTCCAGCCATCCGCGGGCCTCGACTTCCGTGACGGCGCCGGAGGCGACGGCCACCTCGGCGGCCCGCTCCATCATGGTGGCGTAGAAGCCTCGCGGGTCGGTTTCGAGCGGGAAGAAGCCACGCACCCGCACGTCCTTGAGCCCGGCGCCCGCGAAGAGCAGCGGCAGCCGCCGCGCGAGCCAGCCGTCCACGGCGGTTCCGTCCGAGGCCGCGGCGACGATGCGGCGTGTGAGCGCCCGGTCCGGATGTGTGACGGCCGTCATATCCGAGTCGAAGTCGAAGACTCCTACGAGACCGCCGGGGCGCACCACGCGCACCATTTCGGGGATGGCGTGTTCACCGCCGGGCGTGTGCGAGAGGACCATGACGGCTATCGCGGCATCGAAGGCGCCGTCCTGGAAGGGCAGGTGGAGAGCGCTGCCCTCGCGGAACTCCACGTGGTCTCCGAGCCCGGCCGCCTGCGCGATCTCGCGCGCCGCGACGAGAAACTGCGGGCTCTGGTCGATGCCGACGACGCGCCCGCTCGTGCCGACGCGACGGGCAATGTCGCGCGTGACGACGCCGCTGCCGCAGCCGATGTCGAGCACGCGCTCGCCCACCTTCAGGTCGAGCAGGTCGAGGTAGGCCGCCCGCGCCTCGATCTCGTCTTGGACCTTGGCGCGGAGCTCGAGCCGGCCGACGAGCTCGCGGGCCTGCTCCGCGTCGAGGCCAGCCGTGTCCCGCCACTGGCTCTGGCGTCCGTACTCGGTCACGGCTAGCCGCCCGCGAGCTTGACCGAGTGGCCAAGACCGCGAAGCCGTTCGGCCACGCGCTCGCGGTGATCGCCCTGGGAGGATGAGGATAGGCGACACGAACGACCTCCGGCAGCGGTCGCTCCGTCCATGGGTCCCATCTCCGTGACGTAATGTGCCAGACTCAGACGCTGGCCGCCCCCAGAAGCCGCTGCCACAGCGCGCAACGGGATCAAGGGCGTCATCTCCGCCACCGCCGAGGAGCTGGTCCAGCGCTGGGTGCGCGACTACCAGGTGGCGGCGCGCCGCCACGGGCGGTCGCTCGCGCTCGGCGAGGAGCTGATCCTGGGCTTCCGCATGTGCCTCGACGACACGGCGGAGCGGGCCATCGAGCGGGCGCGCCCCTACTTCGAGGAGCACGCCAAGGTGATGGCCCCGCTCGGCATGCTGCGCTACAGCGAGGAGCACGCCCGGGCGGTCGCGGCCCGGCAGGCGCAGTCGCCGACCTCGGCCACGCTCGAGAACGGCGTGCGCAACCGCTCCTGGCTCTGCGGGCCGCCCGGCGACATCGTCGCGTACCTGAAGGAGGTGGAGCGACGCTATCCCGGGCTCGACCACGTGATGATCGGCTGGGCGATCGGCACGCCGAGGGCCATGATGATCGAGCAGCTCACGCGCTTCGCGCGCGAGGTGATGCCCGCCTTCAGCGCAGCGTGAAAGAGATCAGCTCGCGCTCCTGAACCCCGTTGGTCACGACCTCGCGGCTCTTCACCATCTGCTTCACCTCGGGCGAATACCAAACCTCGGCGAGCCGGGCTCCGGTGGCCCTGCTGAACAGCGTGATCTTCAGCGCGCGGAAGGTACCCGCCGGGACCGTCACCGTCTCCTCGGCTTCAACCGACCAGCGCGCCCCCTCCTCCCTCGTCTGCCGCTCCACCGGCCGCTCGCGGCGGTACTGCTGCTCCCAGCTCCTGCCCACCGTAAGCGGCCAGACGTAGGAGGTGCGCGAGGGCGTGTCCCTGGTCACAACCGAGCTCCGCACTCGCTCCAGGCTGTGGGCCAGATCGGACACCCGATAGAGGATCTCCCGTGTCCCACCCTTCACGACGTAGTGCTCGACCCCATCGAGCGTCTCCATCCGATCCACTGACCAGACGAACGTCCCGGCTCCCGTGGGGCTCTTGTACGCGTACTGCCACTCGTCGCCGACGTTCCAGACGGGGACCCCCGGTGAGCCCAGGATGCTCGGGGTGGCCTCGGCGGGAGGCGGTGGCGGAGTCGGCGCCGGCGGAGCCCCGGCCGCCGCGGTGGCCGGGGCTGAGCGAGTGGTGGTCAGTTCTAGGGTGTAGACGCCCTGCCCGGACGGCGCGACCTGGCGCACCGAGTTCCGGACCTCGGGCGAGTACCAGAGCCGGTAGGCCTCGATCGCCGTGCGGGTGTTCCGGCAGACCACCCGGATCGTGCTGAACGTGCCCGCCGGCACCGTCACCGACTCCTCGGCCTCCGCGACGCAGCTCTGGGCGACCTCCATGGTCTGCCGCTCGACCGGCCTCTCCTCGGTATAGACCCTCTCCCAGCGCTTCCCTACGGACAGCGGAAAGGACACGAGGACGTTGGCCGGTCGATAGCGATTGACGACGCTGCCGGAGACGGTCTCCATCGTCAACGCGCCGTCGTCGACCCGGAAGAAGGCTTCGCGCGAGGCCTGCCGCATGACCATGTGCTTGACCCCGTCGACGGTCTCGGCCCGAGTGATCGACCGCACGAACGTGCCGGCGGCGCCGGGCTGCTCGTAGCGATACTCCCACTCGTCTCCGACGTTCCACACCGGCGCCGCGATCTGCGGGGCAAGTGGCTTTGGCGTGGGCTGCGCGGCGGAGCAGGCCGACGGCAGCGCCAGGAGGGCGGCGAGCGCGCTCGTCAGGCGCCAGGAGGGTCGAACCGGGCGGTCGGGCATGAGGCGCTCCTTTCACCAGCCGGATCGGAGAGCGATGCTAGCACGAGCGGGCGGTCGCGCCAAGCCTGTCGAACAGCCGCACGTAGTCCTGCACGACACGCGGCAGGGCGTACCATGCCTCGACGTGCCGCCGCGCGGCCCGGCCGACCCGTTCGCGGAGCGCCGGATCCGACACGAGGGCGTGGAGGTACCCGTGCCACTCCCGATCGTCGTGCGCGAAGAAGCCGGTCTCCCCGTGTGCGATGACGTGACTGCGGCAGGGCCGCGCCGTCGCCGGCTTCCGCCACCGCGCGCAGGAAGGCCTCCAGGTGCTCGGCGATGACCTGGTGGAGCAGCCCCCAGGTGGGGTCAAGGCGCCGACTGGGACAATGCCGAGAGAGTAATACACCGAACAGGGTGGGGACGGCGGCGGCCGGACCGCTGCCGGCGGTGCGTCGGCGTTCCCAACAGAGATCTTAGACCAGGATCTCGAAGCAGAAGCCCAGCGGTCTGTTCGCCTGCAAGTGGTTGCGGGCCCGCGCAACCAACACGCGGTGGTGCGGATCGATGCGGCGGTAGTCCGGTCTCGAAGCTGGTCGAGATCTGACTACGGCCTGGCGCGGCGCCTCCACCAGGCTCGTCCGCCGTAGACGGCGAGGAGCACGGCGAGGACCATCAGCGGTCCGGTCCAGATCATGAAAAGCGTCTTCTTCCGCACCGCCTCGGCCTCGCGCAGGCGCTCGGCATCGTCGCGAATGGTGGCCAGATGGCCGAGGACGTCCGCGTAACCGTACCACCACGCGTAGTCGGGGCTCATGTGGAAGGCGCCCTTGTAGCTTTTGAGGGCGGAGAAGAAGAACATGTCGAAATACTCGCGCTCGATCGGGCTGACGTCGTAGTAGAGGCTGGTCGGCGAGTGCTGTGCCACGTCACCCGGGAGCTCGATGGCCGTGAACCGCGGGCCCGGCAAGAGTCCTGCCGAGACCTGGCCGTGGCTCGGGCGGATGAGGCCCTCTTTGTAGAGCCTGGCCAGGATCCCGCGCGCCTCCACGACCAGCGCATCACCGGCCAGCTTGTGGGCGTCGGCCGACTTCAAGTACCCACGGGCCTTGTCCTCGGAATGACACGTGAGGCACACCTTCACCATTTCGTTCCGCTTGGCCTCGTTTTCCGACGTGACGGTGATGTCCTTGAGCTCGCCGGTGGCCGGCTGGGCTCCCATGCCCCAGATAATCTTGCGGGTCATGTTGTGGCTCACGCTTCGCGTGCCATCGGGCGCGACGTACAGCATATGGCAGTACGCGCACGTCGGGGTATCCCATCGGGCCTGGGCGAGCGACTGACTCCAGTCCCAATTCTTCCCCCGGGCCACGTAGATCGAGCCGTGCTTCGAGCTCATGTAGGACTCGTAGTTGGGATGGTCCGGACCCATGTGGCACGTGTAGCAGGCTTCGGGCTTTCGGGCCTCCTCGAGGTGAAAGGAGTGCCGGGTATGGCAGGCGATGCAGCCGTTCCGATAGGGGAGGCTCGAGGTGTCGATGTATTGCTTCTGGTCCTCGCTCCAGTACCGGTCGTCGGTGGCGCCGGCCTGGGCGTGACAGGCGTCGCAGCCCATCTCCATCACCTTGCGCGGCATCTGCTTGTAATGGGGGACGCCGATGTTGCGCTCCCAGTTAATACCGAGGCCACCGGGCCCGGGCCCGTAGGAGTGTCCGGCATCGAGCACGGCCTCCTTGTAGATCTCCTGGTGGCAGGCTCCGCAGGTGGTCTCGGGCACCCGGCCCTTGCTGGCCATGATGTCGTCGTGGTTGGTCCCGTGGCAGGCCGCACAGGTGATCTGACGCGTCGGAAACTTGACCCGGGGATTCTGCATGCCCGGTCGGCCCATGGCGCTGGCTTCGAACTGCGCCACGATGGTGGGGTGGAGCTTCCGGTGGCATGCAGCACACGTTTGCTGGTCGAGGACGCCGTGCGGGACGTCCGCGCGAAGCCTCGGCGCCGGGGCCGGCACCGCCGTGATGTATTGCCGGATGGCCAGAGCCTCCGCGTCACTGACCACCTCGGCCGGGAAGCGGGGCATGATCCCGCGGGGCTTGCGCAGTTGCTGGACGAATAGCTCGGGGCTGACCTTCGTGTCGGCGAGGACGGGGCCCACGCCACCACGACCGCTGGCCCCGTGACAGCCCAGGCAGCCCTTGCTGATGTAGAGCCGGGCGCCGTCGGCCCCGGTTTCCTGCGCCTGGGCTGCCGACAGGCCGAGGGCTCCGGCCACGATGAGCGGGACGAGAAGAGTGACAAGGTGGCGCATAGCGGCTCCCCCGGGTGTCCCCCGCGGACCATACCAGATCGGAGCGTCCAGCGCGAGATCGGGGCGGTAACATTCAGGGGATCTCGTTGCCTACCGGGGCTCCAGGCGCCTGCGTCGGGAGTCAGTGGCTGGCTCCCGGGAAGTGCGGTCCAATTCCCACTTCCTCGCGAAATTCTCACCTCGGTTCCAAACGAATTCCCACGATGGGAGGCTTCTCGAACAGGATCGGGCGGGGTCGCGGCCGATCAGACGACCTCCACCACGAATCTGAGGCGAGTCGATTTCGGTGGTTTCGGGCCCGCGCTACCGCCTAGAGCAAGTCAACCTGGAAGGCGAGGCGAGTCGATTTCGGTGGTTGCGGGCCCCCGCAAC
>DATKMD010000064.1:0-8044 GCA_035542075.1 Thermoanaerobaculaceae bacterium | reverse complement strand
TGGGCCAAGGACGACGGGGGCGTCGTGCGCGGCTTTCTCGTGGAGCGCGGGACGCCGGGGTTCTCCGCGGTCGAGCACAGGGGGAAGTACTCGCTGCGGGCCTCGGTGACCTCGCAGCTCGTGCTTTCCGACTGCCGCCTACCCGAGTCCAGCCGCCTGCCGCACGCCGACGGCCTCAAGTGCCCACTCGGATGCCTGACCCAGGCCCGCTACGGGATCGCCTGGGGCGCCCTCGGGTCTGCCCTCGCGACGTTCCACGCGGCCCTCGACTACGCCAAGACCCGAACGCAGTTCGCCGATGCGCCCATCGCCAGCCACCAGCTTGTCCAGGAGCGCCTGGTGTGGATGGCCAACGAGATCACCAAGGCTCAGCTGATGGTGTGGCGGCTGGGGCGGTTGAAGGACGAGGGCAGTGCGACCTTCGTCCAGGTCTCGCAGGCGAAGCGGAACTCCTGCTGGATCGCGCGCGAGTGTGCGCGCCTCTCGCGGGAGATTCACGGCGCCAACGGGATCGTCAACGAGTTTCCGGTGATGAGGCACCTGATGAACATCGAGTCCGTCTACACCTACGAGGGCACCCACGACATGCACACGCTGATCCTGGGCGAGCGCCTCACCGGCATCCCGGCCTTCATGCCACCGGGCAGGGACGGGGAATGAGGGGTCGGGGGTCAGGGGTCAGGGCGAGGAGTGAGGCGCAAAGAGCGAAACATACAGGTGAGAGACCCCACGCCGCCTATTGAGAATCGACTGGATCGCTCGCGCTCACTTCCGCTCGCGCTTCCACACGACCTTGCCGCCCACCACCGTGGCGGCGGGCCAGCCCCTCAGGCGCTGCCCCGCAAACGGCGTGTTTCGCGAGAGCGAGCGGAAGCGGTCGGGGTTGACGGTCAGGCGCGCATCCAGGTCCAGGAGCGTCACGTCGGCAGGACTTCCCACCTTCAGCGACCCACCGGGCAGCCTGAACAACTTCGCCGGGTTCGACGACCACAGCGCGACGAACATGCGTAGCGGGAGCTTGTGCTTGCGGACGAGCAGGTCGTAGGTCACCGGCACCGCGGTCTCCAGCCCCACGACACCGAAGGGAGCGAGGTCGAACTCGAGCGCCTTCTCGTCGGCGTGGTGCGGTGCATGATCGGTGGCGAAGCAGTCCACCGTTCCGTCCAACACCCCCTGGATGAGCGCCTCCACGTTATCGGCGCTGCGCAAAGGCGGGTTCATCTTGGTGTCCGTGTCGTAGGCGCTGTCGGCCACCGCCTGATCGGTGAGGGCGAGGTGGTGAGGTGTGACCTCGCACGTCACCGCCGCTCCCCTCGCCTTCCCCTCGCGAACCCGCTCGAGCGCGCCACCGGTCGAGAGGTGTGCGATGTGGACCCGTCCGCCGGTCAGCTTGGCGAGCACGACGTCGCGCGCCACCATCACCTCCTCGGCGGCCGCCGGCATGCCACGGAGCCCGAGGCGCGTCGCAACGGCGCCCTCATTCATGACGCCCTTGGCAACCAGCTTCGGGTCCTCGCAGTGGTCCACCACCGGGACGTCGAACAGCTGCGTGTACTCCAGCGCACGGCGCATCAGGTAGGCGTTGTGGATCGGCTTCCCGTCGTCGGAGAACGCCACCGCCCCCGCGCGCACCATCTCTCCGACCTCGGCCAGCTCCTCGCCCTCAAGGCCCTTGGACACCGCGCCTACCGGGTACACCCGCGCGAGGCCCGCCTCCGCCGCCCGGCTGCGGATGAACTCGGTCACGGCCGCGCTGTCGTTGGGAGGCTCGGTGTTGGGCATGCAGCAGACCGCGGTGAAGCCCCCGGCGACGGCCGCCGCCGTGCCGCTGGCGATGGTCTCCTTGTACTCGAACCCGGGCTCGCGCAGATGCACGTGGGCGTCGATGAAGCCCGGCGCCACCACGAGGCCGGTGGCGTCGAACACCTGCGCGTCCTTGTCCTCGATCCGCTCTGCGAGACGAGCGATCTTTCCATCCGCTATCAGGACGCTCAGGCCAGCGTCCAAGCGCTGCGTCGGGTCAACCACTCGCCCGTGCTTAATCAGCAGCCGGCTCACCGTGTCCTCCCGCCAAGAGGTAGAGAACTGCCATGCGCACCGCCACGCCGTTGGTCACCTGCTCAAGGATCACCGACTGGGGCCCGTCGGCCACTCGCGAGTCGATCTCCACGCCGCGGTTCATCGGCCCGGGGTGCATGACCAGGCAGTCCCGCTTCGCGAGCTTCAGCCGCTCGGGGGTGAGGGCGAAGAAGTCGTAGTACTCCCGGACCGTCGGGAAGTTCATCCGCCCCTGCCGCTCGAGCTGGATGCGCAGCATCATCACGACATCGGCTCCGGCGATCGCATCCTCCATCCGCCGGTGCACTTCGCAGCCCATCGCTTCCATGCCGAGCGGGATCATGCTCGGGGGACCGGCCACCCGGACCTTGGCGCCCATGCGGCTGAGCAGCAGCACGTTCGAACGCACCACCCGGGAGTGCTGCAGGTCGCCCACGATCGCCACTACCTGGCCGTCCAGCGAGCCGCGCTTGAGCCGGATCGTAAGCGCGTCGAGCAGAGCCTGGGTGGGGTGCTCGTGCGCGCCGTCTCCCGCGTTGACCACGGAGGACTTGAGGATCCTCGCGAGCTGGTGGGGAGCACCCGCGTACTGGTGCCGCAGCACGAGGAAGTCGGGCTGCATCGCCTCCAGGTTCAGGGCGGTGTCGACCAGTGTCTCCCCCTTGCTCACGGAGGACGCCGACGCGGAGAAGTTCAGCGAGTCTGCGGAGAGGCGCTTCTCCGCGACCTCGAAGGAGAAGCGGGTGCGTGTCGAGGCCTCCATGAAGAAGTTGACGACTGTCTTGCCGCGCAGCGCCGGAACCTTCTTGATCGGTCGCTCCGCGATGGCGCGCATCTGCTCGGCGGTGTCAAGGATGAGCTGAATCTCTCCCGGCGAGAGCGGGTCGATGCCCACAAGATCCTTGCCCCGCAAGCGGGGCGCGGGCTTCACGGTCATCCTGCTACCTCCTTCGCGATCCACACACCTTCCTCGCCGTCGCTGTCCTGGAGACGCACCTGCACGTCCTCGGCATGCGAGGTGGGAACGGCGCGCCCCACGAAGTCGGCCGCGATCGGCAGCTCACGATGCCCGCGGTCCACGAGCACGGCCAGGCGGATCGACTTCGGCCTGCCGTAGTCCATCAACGTGTCGAGGGCGGCTCGCACCGTTCGCCCCGTGTACAGGACATCGTCCACGAGGCAGATCACCTTCCCGTCGACCGCGACCGGGAGATCGGTATCACGCAGGACGGGTTGCTGGTGGGCGGGCCGCCACGGGCCGACGTCATCGCGATAGAGGGTGATGTCGAGTGCACCCACGGGCGGCTCGTGCCCGGTTGCCCCCGCAACCAGCTTCGCGAGCCTCTTCGCGAGCGGTACGCCGCGGGTCTGTACGCCGACGAAGTAAAGCAGCTTTTCGTCCCCGACGTGCTCCACGACCTCCGCGGCCATTCGCTCCAGCACACGCGCGACGCCCCGCGCATCCAAAACTTGCACCCTATGCATGGACTCCCCCTGTGACCGTCGAACGCCTCGCATTGAAGGCGAATGCTACCACACCGGTCGCACCCCAGGTGAGCTATCATCCTTTCGGACAAGGAGCGCACAAATGAGGGCAGTGTTGTTGCTGTGTGGCGCAGTGCTCGTCGCGACCCCCGTCCTCGCCTCCGACCCCCCTGCGGCGACGGCCCAGGTGTGTACCGGGGTCAAAGACCGGACACCGCAGGGCACGGCCGAGAGGTTCCCCGCGACCGTCGGCGAGCTGTACTGCTTTTCCAGGCTGACCAACGTGAGCGAGAAGGTCCTGCATGTCTGGTTCCAAGGGGACAGGGAGATCCTCCGGATCGAGCTTCCGGTCAAGGCCGCTCAGTGGCGCACGTGGTCGGCCAAGAAGATCTCCCCGGGGATGACGGGGCCCTGGCGGGTCGAGGTCCGGGACGCCGCCGGCACGGTTCTCGCCACCGCCGGTTTCACCGTCGAGTAGCGCCGCCCGGGCGCCTCGAGTCACCCGATTCGCGGCGTGATGCGCTAGGATGAGCAACGGAGGGGCAGAAGATGAGATTGGCACTGTCTTGTCTCGCCCTGCTTCTGCTGAGCGTAACGGTCGCCACGGCCCAGGGGGCCTTCGCCACTGCGGTCGTCTGCAAGGCCATCGTCAACAACAATTGCGAGGGTGCGGCCACGGTTTTTTCCACCAGCGTGGGCAAGGTGTACGGCTTCTCGCAGGTGGCAAACGTCCCCGACAAGATCGTACATGTCTGGTTCTACAAGGATCGTGAGTTGGGCCGGATCGCGATGGCCGCCCCCAAGGCCGCGAACTGGAAGTGCTTCTCCAACGTCACGCTGGCGCGAGACATGGTCGGACCCTGGCGCCTGCTGGTGACGGACGCCAACGGCAAGGTGCTGGCCAGCTTCGAATTCACGGTGAAGCAGTAGTCCTGGACGTCTTCACCGCCTCGACGCTTCGGACCTGCGGCAGGACTCCTCTCTACATAACACCGGGCGACCGAAGTGGTTCCTCGCGCGGCAAGTACTCGAGGGCGAGAGCGCCGAGCACGAGTGCCGCCCCCGGGAGGACGTGGAGCGGCGGCGCCTCGCCGATGAAGATCCAGGTCCAGACAGAGGCCAGCACCGGCTCCAGCAGCACCGCGAGGTTCACGCGGTACGCCTCCAGGTGCGCGAGCGCCCAGTTCAGCAGCGTGTGACCCGTGAGGGTCGGCCCGAGCGCCATCCCGAGCAATGGCAGCCAGGCGATGGCCTGGGTCGGCCACGGCTGAACCCCGAGGACCGCCACCGCCACGATGAGGGTCACCGCTGCGCCCCCGTAGACGATCGTGAGGTAACCGGCGAGCGGTACCTCCCGCCGAAGGCGCTTTCCGACGACCAGGTAGCCCGCCGCGCACGCCCCCCCCGTGAGGGCCATGAGGTCGCCGACCAGCGCCCGCGGTGAAAGGTGGAAATCTCCACCCACAATGATCACCACCCCTATGAGCGCGAGCGCAAAGCTGAGCACGTTCCGCCCCACGATCCGGGTCCCCAGGAACCGCGGCGAGAGCAGCAGGACCCACAACGGGCCGGTCGTCACCAGCACGACCGAGGCGGACACGCTGGTCAGCCACAGGGAGGGTATCCACAGTCCGAAGTGCAGGCCGAGGAGCAGACCCGAGAGAAGCACCGCGGGCCGGTGGCGGGCCGGGATCACGAGTGTGCCGCGCGCCGCCGAGAAAGGGAGCAGCAGCCCGACCGCGAGCGTCATCCGCCACATGGCAACCGCGAGTGGGGCAGCCGCGGTCACCCGTGCAAGCGGGGCGCCCCACGAGACCGCCAGCACCGCGACCGACAGCCCGAGGAACGCCTTCCAGCTCACCGGGAGAACCCCTCTGCGAGACCCGCCACGATCGCGTGTGCGAGTTTCTCCCGGAACCTCCAGGAAAGGAGGAGCTCCCTGTCCCGCTCGTTGTTCAGGTTGCACACCTCGACGAGGACCGCGCTGGGCACCGTGGAGTAGCGCAGCACCGCCGGCACCCACCGCGAGCCGCCCCGCAGCACGGACGCCCGCACCGGCTGGTACTCGTGCACGGGCACCGAGGAGCGCTCGGCGGCGCGCACGATGGCCTCGCCCAGTTGGGTTGAGAGTGCCTCCGACCGTGAGCGAAAGCTCTGCGGGTACTGCGGCGTTCCCATGGTGCGAACCTCGCGGCACGGGTAGGAGGCTCTCGTGAACGGCGCCCGCGAAGAGCGCAGGGAACGCGACGGCACGTAGACCATCAGCCCCCTCACCGCCGGGTGGAGGGAATCCGCGTGGATCGAGACGAACGCGACTCTCTCGGGGTTCACCTTCTGCCGCTTGAGGCGATCCAGAATCGAGTTCTCGAGTACCCAGCGCAGGTGCACGCCGGTGGTGGAGTCGGCGAGGTCGTAGGGTGGGTCCACCAGGAGCTGCTGGTTCCGCGTCTGGGGCAGAACGTCACGCTCATCCCTCCTCCGGGCAGGCGCGGTGTCGCGAACCGTCAGCCAGACCGTCGCTTTCGTCTGCTCCTCCAGCACCCGCTTGACGCGGTTCATCACGTCGTAGACGTAGGTGCTCTCCCAGACACCCCCGGCGATCGCGCCCGTGTCCCCGCCCCCGTGGCCAGCGTCGAGTATCACGTGGATCCCGTCGAGGTTCGCGGCCCGGATCACCCGCCTGACCGCCGCCAGCTCCTCCCTGTCCCTCTCCCACTCCACCCGCCGGGGGTGCCCGGTCGGCAGGAACTCCGGCAGGAGCAGGTCGAACGGGATTCGAATCTCGTAGCCGACCGGGATCGCGGTGACGTCGCCGATCCCGGACCGCTTCGCTATCTCACGCGCCGTGGCGTTCACGTCGGTGGCTTCCAGCTGCCCGGTGAAGCGAACGACCACCGCGGAGTACAGCGCCTCGCCCTGCCTCAGCCGGTAGACCGCCTCGCCTTCGCGGTATTCGAGGGTCCCGCCGGGCCCAGCCACCGCGGGCACAGCGGCCGGAATCGAGCCCCTCTTGGCGGGAAGCGTGGGATGCATCGCGGGGCCGGCGGGCGTCGGCAGCGGCGCGAGCGGGGCGGCCACGATCTCCGGCGGGGGCGGCGGCTCGGCTGCGACTCGACGGAACTCGGGCAGCAGCGAGGCCGCCGGGATCAGTATCCTGCTGCCGGGCGGAGGGTAGAGCCCCAGCGCCGGGTTGGCGTCGCGCAGCGCCGGGTAGTGGCTGCCGTCGCCGCAGAACCACTCGGCGAGTTCCCACCACGACTCCCCGTCGCCTCCCCAGGGCGCGAGCATCATGTGCTCCCACCCGCCCGCCGCCCGCCAGTCGCGGGGAAAGAGCGCCCGGGCGCAGGCCACCCGCAGGTCAGGGCGAAGCAGCACCCACGGCACCCGCACCCGGATGCCCGTGAGAGGTTGCCGGAAACCGTCGTTCGCCGCACGCAACTCGTCGGCGTTGTCCGCACGACCGGTCACCCGGGCCGCGAGCTGCGTCCAACCCTCTCCCGCCCGGGGAAGCACCAGGAGCTGCGGCGCGTCCCCGCGCCGCCACTCGACCCGTCCGCC
This sequence comes from Thermoanaerobaculaceae bacterium, assembly GCA_035542075.1. GTDB lineage: Bacteria > Acidobacteriota > Thermoanaerobaculia > Thermoanaerobaculales > Thermoanaerobaculaceae > RBG-13-68-16. The sequence continues at coordinate 943 of DATKMD010000064.1, read as the reverse complement.
GTCGGGCAGCGTTGCCACGACGGCACGCTCGGCCGAGAGGGTTGCTGCGACGAGAAACAGCCCCGCAATCACCGCCGGGCCAGGGTGGCCGGCTCGCGGCTCCACGCCAGCCGCCTCAAAGCCAGCCTTGGCAGCGGCGCTCCCGTCCGACGCCTTGTAGCTCCTGGGCCGGCATGGCTTGCGGGGTCGTGGACGGGCTGGTAAACGAGGAGCATCTGCCTCTGTCTCGCGCGCTTCCCAATTCGACGCGATGGTAACACGCGGGGCGCTCAGGGGCCGCCCGCAAAGGGAAATCGACCATCGGACCCACGACGGGCGCAGGCGCCAGCGTGCTAGACTCCGCGCGTCTCGCCGGTCGAGCCCATGCCGCAAAGGATTCCAGCCGCCGCCTGGTTCGCCCCGCATGAGCCGGCGGTTCCCCACGTGCGCGACACGGGCACGGGCATCCCCGCAGAGTCCCTCCCGAGAATCTTTCGGGAGTTCGTTCGGCTACCCGGCAGGCGGCTCGGCGACGGCTCCGGGCCCGGCCTCGCGATAGTCAGTCGACTGGTTCTCGAGATGGCGCCGAGGGTCTGGATGGAGAGAGTCCCTGGCGTGGGCCGTACCTCCTTCGTCGAGCTGCCGCCGTGGACGGGGGCAGGGTGACCGGTCCGGAAGCCGCGCGGCGCTTGCTCGCCTCCCCCGTCCTTCGCCGCGTCGCGAGGCTCTGGGACGGCGGCCAGCTCTTCCTGACCGGGGGCTCGCTTCGGGACCGGCTGCTCGGCCTCCCGACCCAGGACCTCGACCTCGCCGTCATTGGCGATCCCCGCGTGGCCGCGGAAGCCTTTGCCGCCCATTTCGGCGGACGCTGCTTCCCGCTCGGCCACCCGCCCCTGGTGACCTGGCGGGTTGCTGGAGGACGGACTGACGCAGACCTCTGGCGGATCGAGCACGGTGTCGAGCA
>DATKMD010000063.1:0-14292 GCA_035542075.1 Thermoanaerobaculaceae bacterium | reverse complement strand
GAGCAGCCGTTGGTAGTGAGTCACCAGCACCATCCCGACATCCTGAGAAGCGGCGGCCTTGATGCCCTCGGCCACGATCTTGAGGGCATCGATGTCGAGACCCGAGTCGGTCTCATCGAGCAGTGCGAAGCGGGGCTTGAGCATCAGGAGCTGGAGAATCTCGAGGCGTTTCTTCTCGCCCCCCGAGAACCCATCGTTGAGGTAGCGCCCGGCGAACGCCGGATCCATCTCCAGATCCGCCATGCGGGCCAGGAGCTCCTTGCGGAACTCGCGCACCGGCATGTCGGTGCCGCGAACGGCGGAGACCGCGGCACGCAGGAACGAAGCCACCGTGACACCCGGGACCGCCACCGGGTACTGGAAGGCCAGGAACATGCCCCGGCGGGCCTTCTCGTCCGGCGAGAGGGCGGTCACATCCTCGCCGGCGAGCTCGACCGTGCCCTCCAGGGTGTACGCAGGGTGCCCCATCAGCGCGTTGGCGAGCGTGGACTTTCCGGAGCCGTTCGGACCCATGATCGCGTGGATCTCGCCGGGCAGGACAGCAAGGTCCACACCCTTGACGACCTCCTTGTCGCCGATCCAGACGTGCACGCCGGTGCACAGAAAGATGGACTTCGCAGGATGAGTCATTGGGTTCCTCTCTTCGCGACGGCGCTCTCGTCCCAACTCGCAGGAACGGTGAGCGCCCAGCGCTCTTGCAGGTGTCGCTTGGTCAGGCGCTCCCCGCTCGCAAGCTGCGCCAGCGTGGTTTGCTCGAAGAACCGCTTGAGGAGCGCATCGAGATGCGCCCAGACGGGGCGCAAAGAGCAGTCGGTCAGCCGCGAGCAGTCGGCCGCGTCGGGACTCCCGTGGTCGTGGCAGAAGGTGGAGTCGAAGAGCGGTTTGCCGAGAGCCTTGAGGATGCACAGCACCGTGATCCGTTCCGGGGGCTCGGCGAGTGCGTACCCGCCGTTCCGCCCGCGGGTCGCGACCACGAGGCCGGCACGCCTGAGCCCCAGCAGCACCTTGGCCGCGAATGGCGGCGCGATCCCCTCGGTCCCTGCGAGCTCGGAGAGGGGGACAACCTGACCGTGCCGCAGCGCCAGCTGCAGCATGCAGCGCATCCCATACTCCTCGGTCGCGGTGATCTTCATGGCTCTCCTCGGGCGGCGTCTCGGGTCTGCCCCGGGTGTCCCGCACGTCGCAACCTGTAAATCATGACTTAAATTTCCAGATTTGACAAGGCCAGTCGCCGTGCGCTCTTCGCAACTGGTCCGTCCTTGCCGGGGACCGATTGGGGCTTTGAAGGGCTGTGCCCAAGCGGTGCCACTTGCGGGTACGGGATCGCTGGTGCGCCGGGCACCTGACGAAGCGGTGGCAGGTGGACTCCGAACCTGTGGCGTGGGTCACGTCGCGACGAAATTGGTGCCGGGGCCGTCGTGTTGGGAGGGGATGTCGTTGAAAGGAGGTTCACCGTGAAGAGACTTGCCGTTGTGCTGGTCCTCGCTGCAATCGTCGTCCCCGCCCTCGCGGCGGCGGAGACGTGGACCAACGTTCCGCTCATCGACAAGAACTGTGTCGAGAAGGTCAAGGCCGACCCGGACAAGCATGAGACCAGTTGCCTGATCATGTGCTCCAAGAGCGGGTACGGGGTCCTCACGTCCGACGGAACGTGGGTCAAGTTCGACCAGAAGGGGAACGAAGAGGCGCTCAAGGCGCTCAAGGCGACCAAGAAGGAGAACGGTATCCGGGTCACGGTCACCGGCGAGCGCTCCGGCGACATGATCAAGGTCGCGACACTCAAGATCGACTGAACCGGAAGGCGTCTGCACGATACGGCCGCGGGTTTACCGCGGCCGTTGATTCTTTTCTCTATAGCGCCTGCGGGTCTGGTCCGTGACTTCCCGCGCGCCAGGAGCCGACCCACCGCCGGACGCTACGGACAGTGACCGACCATGTCCAGGCGCGCGAGTTGCGCGAGCTCGGCGAACACCGCGTCGAGGGTCTTACCGCTGGCCTGTTCGAAGTCCTCGCCGCGCCTGGCCTCCGCGTGCCAGCACAACCCCCAGTGCACGTTCCAGCCGTCGCGCTCGAGCTGGCAGAGGACCTCCCCCCACTCCCGGCCGCCCTCCGTGCGCAGGGTGACGATTGCCTGGAACGTGGCCTTCAGCAGCTCGAGGTCGAGCTTGCTGGGCTGGACGCCCTCGGGCAGCGGAACCTCGATGGTCTGTTCCTTGGCCATGGCCGACCCCCTTCCTACAGCCCGTACTTCTCGATGATCTGGTTCTTGCCCAGCCCCAAGATCTCGTACTTCTTCCCCACCTTGATGAAGGCCGCGATGGCGGCGTCGAGGTGTCGCTTCTCGTGTGCCGCCGAGAGCTGCGTGCGGATACGGGCCTGACCCTTCGCCACCACCGGGAAGAAGAACCCCACGGCGTAGATCCCCTCGGCAAATAGGTCGCGGGCGACGTCCTGCGCGAGCTTCGCGTTGTAGAGCATCACGGGGACGATCGGGCTCTCGCCGGGCTTGATGTCGAACCCCGCGTCGGTGAGGAGTTTTCGCCAGTACAGAGTGTTCCGCTCGAGTGTATCCCGCCGCTCGGTGGTGGCCGAGATCAGGTCCAAGACCTTCAGGGCCCCCGAGACGATAACGGGCGCAACCGTGTTGGAGAACAGGTACGGGCGCGCTCGCTGTCGGCACATCTCCACGAGTTCACGGCGCCCCGCGACGCACCCGCCCGAAGCCCCGCCCAGCGCCTTGCCGAGCGTCGTGGTGATGACGTCGATCCGGCCCACCACGCCGCAGTGCTCGTGGGTTCCGCGGCCCGTCCTCCCGATGAAGCCGGACGCGTGCGAGTCGTCGACGAACACCATGGCGTCGTGCTTCTCGGCCAGGCGCACGATCTCATCCAGCTTGGCGATGTCCCCATCCATCGAGAAGACGCCGTCGGTGATCACCATCCGGAAGCGCTTGTCCTGGTGCTCTGCGAGCTTCTCCTCCAGGTGACCCATGTCGGAGTGCTTGAAGGTGTCCTGCATCGCCTTGCACAGGCGCATGCCGTCCACGATCGACGCGTGTACCAGCCGGTCGGCGATCATCACGTCCTGCTCGGTGAGGATTGCCTCGAAGACCCCCGCGTTCGCGTCCATGCAGGAGGGGAACAGCAGCGTGTCCTCCGTCCCGAGGAACTCGGTGAGCTTGTTCTCGAGCTCCCGGTGGATGTCCTGTGTTCCGCAGATGAAGCGTACGGACGACATGCCGTACCCGCGGTGGTCGAGCCCCGCGTGCGCCGCCGCCACTACCTCGGGATGGCTCGAGAGTCCCAGGTAGTTGTTGGCACACATGTTGATGACCTTCCTGGGCGGGTTACCGGTCGGGAACTCCACCTCGATCTCCGCACCCTGAGGCGCGTGGATGTAGCGCTCCTCCTTGAACAATCCCTGCCCGCGCAGGTTGGCAAGCTCGTTCTGGTATGACTCGCGGGCCTTGCCGCTGTACGCCATACACCCTCCCGTCTAGGCCTTCGTGAACCTGGTCACGAGCGCCGCGATGCTGTTGACCGTGTCGAACGCCTGCGGTGTCGCCTCGGCGTCCGGGATCTGGATGCTGTATTTCCTCTCCAGGAAGCGCTTGAGGGAAACCATCGAGAAGGAGTCGACGATGCCGCCGGTGATCAGCGGAGTGTCCTCCCTGATCTCGCGGTCATCACCCTCCTCCAGGTACTCCTTCACGACGTAGTCGCGAATCACCTTCCTGATTTCGTCCATCTCGATCCTCCCATCCGATCGCTGAGCTCCCTTCGGGACTGCGCCGCGGGAGCCAACGGCTCTCGGCTATCGGTTGTGCGCTTTCGCCACATCACTACTCGTCCATGAGCGTCGAGGTGTCGCCCACCGGCTCGCCGAACTCCTTGGAACGCAGGATGCGGCGGACGATCTTGCCGCTGCGGGTCTTGGGGAGGCTCGCGATGAACTCGATTTCCTGTGGCATGGCGAGCGGAGAGAGCTTCTTGCGGACGAAGTTCATGATCTCGAGCTCCAGGTCGGGGCCGCCCTCGAAGCCGGGCTTCAGCGTCACGAATGCCTTGACGACCTCCATGTTCACCGGGTCGGGCTTGGCCACAGCCGCCGACTCGGCGACCGCGGGGTGCTCGAGCAGGGCCGACTCGATCTCGAACGGGCCCACGAGGTGGCCGCCGGTGTTGATCACGTCGTCGTCACGGCCCACGAACCAGAAATAGCCGTCGGGGTCGATGCTCGCCCTGTCCCCGCACAGGTACCAGCCGTTCCTGAACTTCCCGGCGTAGCCGGTCGGGTTGTTCCAGTAGCTGCGAATCATCGAGGGCCACCCGGGGCGCAGCGCGATCAGCCCGACCGGCCCGGGCCGGTCGTAAGGCTCGTGCGTCCTGGGATCGAGCACGGTCGCAGTGATCCCGGGGAAAGGCTTGCCCATCGAGCCCGGCTTGATGGGCATGCCGGGGAGGTTGGTGATCACGATGCAGCCGGTTTCGGTCTGCCAGAAGGTGTCGTGGAACGGCAAGCCGAAGGCCTCCTGCGACCAGATCACGGCCTCGGCGTTCAGCGGCTCACCCACGCTGCACAGGTGCCGCAGCGAGGACAGGTCGAACTTCTTGACGACCTGGGTGCCGTCGCGCATCAAGAGGCGGATCGCGGTCGGTGCCGAGTACCAGACCGTGACCCGGTGTTTTGCGATGAACGTGTACCAGCGCTCGGTCAGGAAGCCCGAGTCCAGCACCACCTGTGTCGTGCCGTTGGACCATGGACCGATGATCCCGTAAGAAGTGCCGGTCACCCAGCCCGGGTCCGCGTTGCACCAGTAGACGTCGTTGGGCTGGAGGTCCAGCACCCACTTGGCTGTCAGATACTGAGCGACGATCGAGTAGTGGACGTGCTGAGCACCCTTGGGCTGCCCAGTCGTGCCGGAGGTGTAGTGCAGGACGGAGGGGGTCTCCGAGGTCGAGGGGTAGATGTCGAAGATCTCCACGCGCGGGAGCTCGTCGAGGGCCATAGGCACCTCGCGCTCCTGGAGAGGCGCGTCGCCCGCGTCAACGACCACGATGTGGCGCAGCTCGGGGAGCCTCTCGCGAATCCTGCGCACCTTCCCGACGTGCTTCCTCTGGGTCACGATCGCCGAGGTCCCGGCGTCGGCGAGGCGCGTCAAGAGTGAATCCTCGCCGAACGCGGAGAACAGCGGCTGCGCGATCCCGCCCATCTTAAGGATCCCGAGGAAGCCGATGTACAGCTCCGGCACGCGGTCCATGAACAGGCAGATCCTCTCGCCGGGCTGCAGGCCCAGGTTGTCGAGGTACGCTGCGATGGTGTTGGAGAGCACGCGCAGGTCGTCGAAGGTGTAGGTCCTGCCGTTGCCGGCAAAGTCCTCCCAAATCAGGGCGGGCTTGCTCGCGAGCCCGAGCGCACAGATGCGATCGCTGCAGTGCCAGCCGATGTTGATGCGGCCACCCTTGGCCACGCCGAGTTCGCGCTCGGCAATCGCCCAGTCGAAGTTGGTGCACAGCTCCTCGTAGCCGGGGTGGGTTGCAATCGAGCTCATCCACTCACCTCTCTTCGTTCGTCACGCGGGCCAATCGCGACTCCAGAACGACGGTCGCGGCGGCAAGTCCCGCGGTGTGCGACATGGAAAGGAGTACGGCATCGACGTGCCGTTGCTGGGCTAGCTCCTTGATGCCTCCGTGCAGGACCACGTGCGGCTTGCCGCTGGCCTCGTTGCGTATCTCCACCTCGCACCACGTCTGTCCGATCGCGGGGTCGGCCCCGAGCGCCTTGAACAGCGCCTCCTTGGCTGCGAAGCGCGCGGCGAAGTGACGTGCCGGGTAGCGCTTGCGCTCGCAGTAGTCGACCTCGGCTGCTGTGAAGAGCGCACCCTTCAGGGGCATCCCCTCCCTCTGGAGCTCGTCCTCCATGCGGGAAACCTCAAAGACGTCGTGGCCGAGACCGACGATCATCGCGATCCACCGAACGGCAACAGTGTCAACTCGCAGCTATGTCCTGAGGGAACGTCCACCGCCAAGGACCTCGTTGCGAATATAGGGGCGCCCGTCGAGGAGTGTCAAGAGCTTGTGGAGACATTCACTAATCGTCTCTGGAGGCGGCTCGCGAGACGGAGGAGCGAGACGCATGTGCAACGAACTGCCTTCGTCAACTTTTCCGGACCGGTGTTTTTGGCGTACCCTTCCGGGAGGGCAAGGGGGTTCGATGCGCTCACTGGCTGACGCTGCGAGACGCGACGCGGGGTTTGAGGCCAACCGCGACCACTGGCGGACCGCCCTGGACCGCCTGCGGGTCGAGGGGGCGCGCATCGCACAGGGCGGCGGCGAGAAGGCCGCCGAGAGGCAAAGATCTCAGGGCAAGATGCTGGCACGTGAGCGCCTCTCGGTGCTGCTCGACCGCGGAACGCCGTTTCTGGAGCTCGGGTCGTGGGCAGGGTGGGGGATGTACGAGGAGTGGGGGGGCGCGCCGGGGGCCGGCTGCGTCACCGGCGTCGGCACCGTCTCTGGGCGAACCTGCGTGGTGGTGGCCAACGACGCCACGGTCAAGGCTGGTGCCTGGTTCCCGATCACCCTCAAGAAGATTCTGCGGGCCCAGGAGATCGCCCTCGAGAACCGGCTCCCGATCATCTACCTGGTGGACTCGGCCGGGGTTTTTCTACCCATGCAGGAGGAGATTTTCCCCGACCGGGAGCACTTCGGGCGCGTGTTCTACAACAACGCTCGACTGTCCGCGGCCGGGGTCTATCAGATCGCGGCGATCATGGGACCGTGCGTGGCCGGCGGTGCCTACCTGCCGATCATGTCCGACGAGGCGCTGATCGTGGAGAGGACCGGTTCCATCTTCCTGGCCGGGCCCCACCTCGTGAAAGCTGCGATTGGCGAGCAGGTCGAGGTCGAGGCCCTGGGTGGGGCGGAGGTACAGACCGACGTCTCGATGGTGGTGGACGACCGCTTCCCCGACGATGCGTCGTGCCTGGCTGCGCTGCGCGCGCGAGTCGGCCAGCTCGCTGCGCCACGCCTCGCGCCATTCGAACGCAGCGGGGCCGCCGAGCCTGCCGTGGACCCCGGAGAGATCCTGGGCGTGGTTCCGGTGGATCGCACGCGCCCGTACGACACGTTCGCGTTGCTGGCCCACATCCTGGACCGGTCGCAGTTCGAGGAGTACAAGGCCACCTCGGGGCGCTCCCTCGTGTGCGGCACCGGCCGCATTGCGGGCTGGTCGGTCGGGATCGTGGCCAACCAGCGCGCGATCGTGACCCGCCGCCGCGGTCTCGATCCAAAGGAACGGGAGATGCAGATCGGCGGTGTGATCTACTCCGACGCCGCTGACAAGGCGACCCGCTTCATCGAGCTCTGCAACCAGAAGGCCATCCCGCTCCTGTTCCTCCAGGACGTCACCGGTTTCATGGTGGGTTCGCGCGCCGAGAGGGAAGGGATCATCAAGGACGGTGCCAAGATGGTGAACGTCGTCGCCAACAGCGTGGTGCCGAAGATCACGATCTTCGTCGGCAACTCGTACGGCGCCGGCAACTACGCGATGTGCGGCAAGGCGTACGGGCCGCGCTTCATCTTCGCTTGGCCATCGGCCTCCATCGCGGTGATGGGGGGCGAGCAGGCGGCTCAGACGCTGCTCGCGATCCAACTCAAGAACCGCCCCGGCGAGGTCAGCGAAGAGGAGAAAATGGCGCGCCTCGCGGACGTCAAGGCGCGCTACGAGGCCACGACCGACCCGCGCTACGCAGCGGCGAGACTCTGGGTGGACGGCATCCTGGACCCGCGGCACACTCGTGAGGTGGTGGCTGCGTGCCTGCTCGCCTGCGCGCACCAGGGCGAGATCCCGCCTTTCCACTGGGGCGTGCTGCAGACCTGACCCCGGTCAGCGACGCCCTGAACCGCGGTCATCCTGACGCTGAGCGCAGCGAAGGAGAATCCCGGCGTGTACTGGAGCTCACTGCTAGCGCAGGCGGATGGTGACGTCGCCGACCCCGACCTTGGCGTGAATCTCGGACTTGCCGGGGCCGGTTGCGCTCAGATCGTGCGCGACGAAACCCTCGCCCTCCTGGCGACCCGCAGGGGTCCGCAGCGTTGCGTTGCCGACGCCGCAGCTCGCCCGCACGTTGCCAAAGGAGGCGTGCAGGCCCTCGACCTTCACATCACCTACGCCGAGCTCGGCCCTCACGTCGCCGATCATGTCGAGCACCGTGGCATCACCGACCCCCAGCTTGATCTCAGTGGTGAGGCCGGTCGGAACGTACACGGTCCAGTTCTCCACAAAGTCGTGGTCCTCGTGGCTGTCCGGCTTGAGGCGCAACGAGAGCTTGCCGCCCGATGCCGAGGGGTCGATCGCGAGGTTCTGGATCTCGGCGTCGGAGCTGCTGGAGCCAAACCAGCCGTGGTGCTTCTTCGTGATTTCCACCCGCGCCCGGATCTCCGTGCCGCTGTCCCCGACGATCTCGACGTCGCCGACGCCCGCTGTGACGATGACGCCCGTGAGGTCCTTGGCCGGCTGAGTGTGCTCGAGGGTGCGCAGGCTCTCGCCGGTCGCTGCCGCGGCGACGAGCAGAGTTGCAAGGAAGAAAGCTAGGCGTCTCACGGCTCATCCCTCCAACCCGTTAAACGCACCGGTGCGTCGCCGGGTTCTGCCTTTCGCTACGGGAGGGGGGTGCTGACGAACGGGTTACCTGTCTTCTCGGCCCCGATCGAGGTCTCCGGCCCGTGTCCCGGGATGACGCGGGTCGCGTCGGGCAGGCGGTAGAGCACGTCCCGGATCGAGCGCTCGAGCTGGACAAACGAGCCGCCGAACAGGTCGGTCCTGCCGACCGAACCGGCGAAGAGCACGTCCCCGACCACGGCGAGTGGCCCGTCCGAGGAGTCGCGGATCAGGACGATGTGCCCGGGTGAGTGGCCGGGGCAGTGGCGCACCAGCACGCTCTCCTGCCCGAACGTCACGGTCTGTCCGTCGCGCACCAGGCCGTCCCAGGGGGCCGTCTCGGGGGCCGGGAAGCCGAAGAGCCGGCCTTGGCCCCCCAGGTCGTTGTAGAGGGGGAGATCGTCGGCGTGGAGCATGATGGGAGCCGCCGGGAACGCGGCCTTGAGAGCAGCGACCCCGCAGGCGTGGTCGAAGTGGGCATGGGTCAGTACGATGCTCACGGGTCGGAGGCGCTCGGCCCGGACCGTCCCGATCACGACGTCAGGTTTGAAGCCGGGATCGACGACGATCGCCTCTCCGGTTGCCTCGCAGCCCAGGATCACGCAACGCGCAGAGAACGGCCCCAGCTCGAGGGAGACGACCTTCACGCGACCCCCCGCGCCAGTTCGGCGATCAGCCGCTGCAGCAGGCTCTCCAGGCGACCCTGCGCGGCTTTGCCCGCCTCGATGACTTCTTGGTGTGTGAGGGGTCGTCCGGCGATCCCCGCCGCCATGTTGGTCGCGAGTGACAGGACGAGGACGCGCATGCCCAGGTGGTGCGCCGCGATGACCTCCTGCACCGTTGACATGCCCACCACCGTGCCGCCCATGCGACGGTATGCCTCGACCTCTGCCGGGGTCTCGTAGTTGGGGCCGAGGGTGGCAACGTAGACACCCTCCCGGACCGCGAACCCCGCCGCCTCGGCGCACCGGACGGCCAGGTCGCGCAGCCGCGGTTCGTAGGCCTCGGTGAGGTCAGGGAACATCGGAGCGCGCCACCGCCCCCAATCGCCGAGGAGCGGACTGGTCCCCTGGGTGTTGATGTGGTCCCGGATCACGACGAGGCTTCCCGCCGGCACCGAAGGGTCGATGGCCCCGGTCGCATTGGTGGCGACGTAGACCGGTGCTCCCAGCAGGCCGGCGAGGCGCGGGATCGCGGCGACCTCCGGCGCGCTGTAGCCCTGGTAAAGGTGGAAGCGACCGTTGAAGACCAGGAGGCCCGCGGCACCCTTCCGCCACACCGTGACGGTCGGAGTGTGGCCGGGGAGCTCGGAAACCGGGAATGGAAAGACCTGCCCGTAGGGGACGTCTGCGGCCCTCTCCCATCCGGGCGCCGACAGCGCGATCCCGGAGCCGGCAACGAAAGCGGCGACGAGCCTTCCGGTCGGGTTGCGGCTCGCGAAGTCACGAGCCGTCTCCTCCAGCAGGCGGGGTGTGAAGATATCCACCATCACGAAGGATAGCGCAGGAATGGTTTGCCGAGCACCGAGGGTGTCAGTGCCCGGCGCTGAACTTCTCGCCCGCCACGACGCGCACCGGGAGTTCGTTTTGCTTGGGAGGCAGCGGGCACGTCGCGTACGGGGTGAAGGCACACGGCGGTGTGTACGCGCGGTTGAAGTCGAGGACGACGGTGGTTGCGGGCGCCTTCGGAGCGGGGGTGTCCAGGAACCTGCCCGCGCCGTACGTCTCGCGGCCGCTGGTCGCGTCGCGGAGAACGAAGAAGAAATTCGTGTCCCCCGGCGACGAGACAAAAGGCTCCAGGGCGAGCGTCGTGCCGCCGAGCCGGAAACCGACGAGGCCGGGAGCGAGCATCCTCTGCTCGGGTCCCTGGACCGTGGCCACCGCGACTTCCCTCGGCACGGGGTATGGCTCAAACGTGCCCTCGACCCGGAACGCGGGGTCAACGGGGAAAGAACGAATCCCGGCAAAGCGTACCCTGCGCGCGCTCTTCGGGTCCTTCACCCGCACCGCGAGCTTCCCGCCTCGCTCGATCAGGTAGAAGCGCACCGCGCCGATACCCAGGAGGTCGGGGGTCCCCGTGCGGTCCGAGGCGAGCACGCGCTCCGTCGCCGGGGAGCCGCCAAGAGTAACTCCTGCGCCGGGACCGGGGTGGAGAACGACGGTTCCATCCGGGCGAAGCTTGAGGGCCCCAGCGACCGCCGGCGTGCTCGCCCCGGGCAAGACGACCTCGTTGCCCGGGTCCGAGCCGAAGCGGTTCGCGCCGGGTTGCAGCCAGAAGAGCCCGACCACCGAGAGCCACCCGTACTCCGAGGTCAGCGACGCCAGGCGTTCGGCTCGCCACTTCTCGAGGTCGGCCAGGTACACAGGGTCGAGCGTGGTCGTGCTTCTCCGGCACGCCGGCAGCGCAAGGTGAACGACCATCGCGGCGACCGCCAGGAGGACGAGGCGCCTCACGTGCGGGCGGCGAAGCCATTCCATCATTCGTGTCTTGTACCACGGCGTGGTAGTGTTCGCGAGCCCCGCGCACCGACGGGCCCGCCGGCCGCCCAACCGAGGCGCGATTTGGTCTGACGCCTGGCGGTGCCGGCGGGCTGGACGCATTGCACGGCCTGGCGCACGGATGGATGAAGGAGGTCGCTCCCATGATCCACAGGTCAGTCCTCGGAGGTCTTGTCGGTCTCTTCCTCGCGGTGCCGGTGCTCGGCGCCGAGGAGCCCCCAAAGCCACCGTGGAGCGGTTCCCTCGGGCTCTCGTTTCTGGCCACAAACGGGAACTCCCAGACGCAATCTTTCGGCTTCGACCTTGGGGTCAAGCGAATCCCCGACCCGTGGGGGCTGGAGATCGTTGGGAAGTACCTGCGCTCGACCAAGGACGGAACGACCGACGCCGAGCGCTCTTTCCTGGGTGTTCGCGCCATGCGCAGCCTGAACGAGCACTGGTCGCTCTTCGGCGGGATCTCAGGCGAGCGCGACACCTTCGCCGGTATCGACCTGCGAGCGATCGTCGAGGGCGGGGCCACCTACAAGCTCCTCACGGGCCCGGTCCACGAGCTCGCTTTCGACGGGGGACTCACCTGGACCCGCGAGAACCGGACCACCGGGACGGACCGCTCCTTTCTTGGAGGCATCCTCGGCCTCGCCTACCGGTGGAAATTCAGCGGGACCGCGTCGTTGACTGAGAGGCTGCGGTTCTACCCGGACTTCGACCAGACCAGTGCCTGGCGGGTCACCTCGGAGACCGCACTGAAGGCCGCGCTCACGGGTCACCTGGCTCTGCAGTTCGGGTACGACTTCCGCTACAGCAACGAGCCGGTTCCGGGCTTCCACGCGACCGACACGGCCACGACGGTGTCACTTGTCGCCTCGCTGTAAGGGATGAGGGGTGGGCCTGGAGATGAAAATCCTGCAGGTGTCAGCCGCGGTTGGAGTTGGGCTGTTGATGGCCGTCTGACTCACGGCCGCAGGCGGGGCGTGGCTCGATGCACCACTCGCAACCTGGAACGGACCGGGGGCGGTACTGCCGCAGGCGCCGCCCTCGGAGGGCAGCTCCGATCCCCGGTGCCGGGACCAGATCCGTCCTCCTTCGGGTGCGGAGGACCGCGCCGTCATGGCTGCCGGCTGGGTGCTCGTGGGGCCGCTCCAGGTCTTCGGCGACACCGCGGTGGTCACCGGGACGTCGGGCTTCGACGGGATGTGCCGGTGGTGGGGCTACCAGGTGTTCGTCTTTGTGGGTGGACGGTTCGCCGGCGCGCTATCCCCGCAGCCGATGAACTCGAGGAACGACGGCGCCGCCGCGCAGGTGCACCTCTACCGCGACTCCAGCATCCAAGCGGAGTTCATGCGGTACGCCGACAAGGACCCGTGGTGCTGTCCGTCGCGGACGAGCGTGGTCGCCTACCGCATCGAGCACACGTCCGGGGGGCCGGTGGTCGTGCCTGCAACGGTCGGCACGACGCCCACGAAGACGCAGTGAGGGGGTCGGGCGCCCCGGCCTTCAACGCGAAAACACCGCCTTGACGAGCGGGTAGTCGCCCTCCCGCAGGGCCCCTGCTCGGATGCAACGCACCTTTCCCCCGGGTGCCGCGATGATCTGGAGCGGTACCGAACCGGTTGGGGCGCCGGGGAACCGCGCCAGCCAGCGCTCGAGATCGGAGGCCCTGGCAAGTCGCACCGAGGTGCCGGGCGCCAGGGAAGGGTTCTCCTCCAGAAAGCGGGCGAGGTCCTGCTCCCTGGCGTCCACCGAGAGGAACCAGAGGTCGGCGGCGATCCCGTCCTTGCCGAGTTGCTCGTGCCACCGCACGACCAGGGGCATCTCGCGCCGGCAAGGGCCGCACCAGGTCGCCCACAGGTTGATCCACACCCAACGGTCGGCGTTAAGCGCGGGGAGCCCGCCGGACCGGGCCGGCTCCACCTTCGGGAGCGCGAGGGTCGGGGCGTCGGTCCCCGTGTAGTAGACGTCGCACCAGCGCTCGGGCGCAGGTGCTTGGCCTGTCGCCTTGACGCCCTCGGTGCGCGAGATCTCCGGCTGCGTGCCCCCGCCGCAACCGGCCAGGGTCGAGAGCACCAGCGCGACCGCAATCAGAGGCGGCAGTCGATCCAGGCGATGAACGCGGAGCGGTTGAGGTAGGCGGTGTTGCACGTCTGGTCCGGCCGCGAGCGTTTCCATTGGCAGAAGTCCCGGTCGAGCTGGGCGAACTCGGCGCCCAGCCACAGCAGCCCGACCTCCTGCTCGAGGTCGGGGTCGGCGAACTTGGACTTGATGTGATCGAGCACCGCCTCTGCGCGCTTCCGCGAAAGCTCCCGGTTGTAACCGAGCGGGCCCTCGAGTGAGGCACGGGAGACCACCAGGAAGTACGACGCGCCGCGCTGATCCGCGAACGCGGCATCGAGCAGCGCAATGGCAGCCGGATCGAGCTCTGCGCTGTCCTGGTCGAACTGGATGATCGCGGCGCGATCGGCGAGCGGCACGAACACCGCGTTGAAGTCGTCGCCCGACATGGCCGCGACGCTGCGGGCCTGAACCGGCTGGCAGCCGCGCTGCGAGCCACCCTTGAGTAGCCCGCACGAAGTCAGGACTCGCCGCAGGATCTGCTTGAGTGCCCCGGTGCAGTACCCCTCGTCCGCAGCGCTCGCCACTGCCGCACCGGGCGCCTTGGCCTTCTCCGCTTGAGGCTCGGCGAGCCGGGACGCGGCCGAGCGCACCCAGACCGCGACGAGCACCGAGAGCACCGCCAGCGTCACGACAAACAGCACGAAATGAACGCGCGTCGGTCTCATGGTCTCACCTCCCGCGGCCTTGCCCGGCCGGCTGCTGGCCGGCGAGCATCTGGGAGAGCACGTACTCGAGCCCGAGGTCGGTGTCCTCGTCACAGACCTTCTGCCCGTGCACGAACAGCTGTGGCGTCACCACGGGCAGGGAGTTGGACACCGCCCACCGCAGCGACCTGTTGAGCCTGGACTTGACTGCGGGCCTGCCGAGGCAGTCGGCGAGTTGCGGGAACTGCTGCCTGATCCGCGCGTCCAGGCGGTCGGGCTCCTTCCCGAGCTCCCGCAGCTCGGCCTGATGATCAAACGCCCATTCGAGGACCCGGTCCGCCTGCACCCCTCCGCAAAGCACAGCCTCGGAGACCGCGCAC
>DATKMD010000062.1:0-2381 GCA_035542075.1 Thermoanaerobaculaceae bacterium | reverse complement strand
GTTCCTGTAGAGCCCGCTTCCGAGCGGATCTCTCTTCATGGATTTCCCTCCCGGTCCCGTCCAGATGTCGGGATGTCACCGAGATGTTAGTGATGCGAACCAAAACTGACAAGGCTGTTGCGTTCGGTGCAGCTGGCGTCGGATGGAGTCGAACCCGGGATCGGGGGATCCCGGACATGGCCAGGCTGGCGGTCAGCGCGCCTGCGCGGCGGTCGCCGTCAGGACAGCCTCGAGCGCTGCACCCAGCAGACCGGCGCGCTGCTCGAGCACCACACGGACGGGGATGCGACCCATCAACTCGCGCATCCGACCCTTGTTCTGGAAGGCCTCCAGGAACGAGCCGTCCTGCAGCCTCGGCAGGATCTTGGGGGCGATCCCGCCGCCCACGTACACCCCGCCGGTGGCCATCGTCCTGAGGGCCATGTTGCCGGCCTCCGAGCCGTAGACGCGCACGAAGAGGTCGAGGGCCTGCTCGCAAGCCAGGTCGTTCTTCGCGAGAGCGTGGCGCGCGATCACCTTCCCGGGATCCTCGCGGGCGATCGCCTCGGCGACCTCGGGCCAGGTGGACACGCCCTTCTCCACCAGGAACCTGTAGATGCGCGCGAGGCCGGGCCCGGAAACGGCACGCTCAGCCGAGACAGGGGAGTGCGAGCTTTCGAGAAACGCGCCCAACTCACGCTGCAGCTCCCCCTGGGGCGCAAACCCCGCATGGCCGCCCTCGGTGGCGATGGGCCGATAACGCTGGCCGTCCCAGATGAGGACGGCCTGGCCGAGCCCGGTTCCCGCTCCGATGACGGCCCTGGTGCCGTGGTTCTCGGCGGCGCCCTCCTGCAGGGTCGCGAAGGCTTCGGTGGGTAGCGCGAGCACGCCCATGGCCGCGGCGGCGAAGTCGTTGATGAGGTTGACGTTGTCGAGGCCGATCTCACGTGCGAGCGTCTCCTGGGTGAGGAACCACGGCAGGTTCGGCGTCCGGCATTCGCCGTTGAGCACCGGGCCCGGCAACCCGAAGCAGGCTGCGGCCACGGGCTCGCCGGCGTCCCTGAGGAACTCGAGCACGATCGGGGCCAGGCCGGGGTAGCGCGGGCTGGGGAAGAGCTTCTCCTTCACGATCCGGACAGACTCGCCCGCGGGCTCGGCCAAGGCGAGCAGCGTCTTGGTGCCGCCAACGTCACCTGCGAGGACCCGCATTGAGGTGCCCTCCACCGGCCTCGGGAGGCCGCCCATCGATTATCGCCGGTGCGCGCCCGCGAGCCTAGAGGATGAAATCGGTCGACAGGAAGTTGGACAGCCGATCCCGCACCGTCCGCGTGATGATCGCCTTGTTCAGCGGGTTGGCCTTGGCGGCCACCAGCGTCCTGATCGTGAAGACGCGAAGGGCGTCCGAGACGGAGAGCGTGCCCTCTGCGGAGCCCTTCCGTCCGGTGAAGGGGAAGATGTCCGGGCCGCGCTGGCACTGACTGTTGATGTTGAGGCGGCACACCTGGTTGACCATCGGGTCGATGAGGCGCGCGATGACTTCGGCATCGGTCCCGAACACCGAGAGCTGTTGCCCGTAGTTCGACTCCGTGACGTAGCGAATGGGTTCCTCGATGCTCTCGAACGGAACCACCGGGACCACGGGCCCGAACTGCTCCTCGCGGTAGAGCCTGGAGGAGGGACTCGTGGGGTAAACGACGGCGGGGAGGAAGAACGTCCCGCGCACGGTTCCCCCGCCCTCGTTCACCACTTTGGCGCCGAGGCCGAACGCCTCCTCGACGAGGCCCGTGAGGTAGGCCGGCTTGCCGGGCTCGGGCAGGGGTGTTATCGCGACCCCGTCCTCCCAGGGCATGCCGATCGGAAGTTCCGCGATCGCCGCCGAGAGGCGTCGCAGGAACTCGTCGGCGATTCGGGAGTGGACGAAGACGATCTTGATCGCCGTGCAGCGCTGGCCGTTGAACGAGAGCGCCCCCAGTACGCACTCCCGGACCGACAGGTCGAGGTCTGCGTCCGCGAGCACGATTGCGGGGTTCTTGGCTTCCAGGCCCAGCACCGAGCGCAGGCGGTGCGGCTGGGGATGCACTTTCTTGAGGGCGTCCGCCGCCTTGCTGGTTCCGATGAAGGCGAACACGTTGAGCCTGCCGGAAGCCATCAGCGGCGTCATGGTCTCGCGCCCGCTGCCATAGACGGTGTTCACGACACCGGGTGGGAACGAGTCGCGGAACGCCTCGAGCAGGGGGCTGTGAAGGAGCACACCCAGGCGCGGCGGCTTGAACACCACGGTGTTGCCCATGATCAACGCGGGGATGAGCGTCGTGAACGTCTCGTTGAGCGGGTAGTTGTACGGCCCCGCGCACAGCACGACCCCGAGCGGTGCGCGCCGGATCTGGCCGATGATTCCCTGC
>DATKMD010000061.1:0-4747 GCA_035542075.1 Thermoanaerobaculaceae bacterium | reverse complement strand
GCAGCCGGTCGAACTCGCCTGGGTGGTCGAGGAAGCTTTCCTCCCCTTGGTGGCCCTCCACCCCGGTGTGGTGCGCGCAGTGCCAGTGGCAACGCGGCGGTGGCGCCGCGCCCCGTTCGCGGCATCCACTCGCAGAGAGGTCATACAGGCCCGCAGGCTCCTTCGCGAGTTCGCTCCGCAGGTGGCGCTCGACCCACAGGGGTTGTGCAAGTCAGCGGCCTGGGGGTGGCTCTCCGGCGCCCCTGAGCGGGTTGGGCTCCCGCGGAGCTTGCGCCGCGAGTCGCTCTCCGGGTTGTGCTACACGCAGACGATTGCGCCGTCTCCAGACGTGCGGCACGTGATCGACATCAACCTCTCACTCGCCGCTGCGGTCGGTCGTGCGGCAACATACGGCGCGAGCCCGGACGGCACGTTCCTGCTGGGTCGCGAGCGTTCCAAAGATGCTTCTTCCGCAGTGGCCCTCCTCCCCGGCACCGGAGGAAAAGGCAAGGCCTGGCCCGCGGCGAGCTTCGCCGCGCTGGCCCGGGAGATCGCTGGGCGCGGCCTCCCGGTGATGGTGGTCTGGGGCCCCGGAGAGCGCGCGCTGGCCGAGTCGATCGTTGCAGCCGCCGGCCGGAATGTGACCCTCGCCCCACCCACCTCGCTTCCCGAGCTCGCAGCGCTGTTGGCTCGTTCCGCCGCAGTGGTCGGAGGAGACACCGGACCCGTGCACTTGGCGGCCTCGCTGGGTGTCGCGACGGTGGCGGTGTTCGTGGCCACGGATCCCGAGCGCAACGGACCACGCGGCCGGTGCGTGAAGCTGGTTGCGGCCGCGCAGGGTGGCGCGCGCGGTGGAAGGGCGCGCACGGCAGCGGTCGGCGAGGTGTCGGTTGCCGAGGCGCTCGACGCGCTGACCGACGCGTTGGGTGACGCGGTTCACCACTCTCCACAGTGATGCCCGCCGACCGCCTCGCTGCTGCGTGACGTCCCCTTCTGCTGCACCGTTCTCAGCGCGTTGGGAGCGGCTTCTGCGTGTCCGCGCGCATGTACCGGCAGTGTAAAGGTGGTAAAATTATCAAGCGGATCGGTGATCCAGGGAAGGGAGTGGAATGGCACTCAAGCTCGGTGAACTGCTCCTGAAAGCTCAGCTCATCAACCAGCAGCAGCTGACGAAGGCGCTCGAGGAGCAGAAGGTCTCGGGCGGGAAGCTGGGGGAGATCCTCCAGCGTCTCGGGTTCGTCACGGAGGACGACATCATCGAGTGCCTGTCGCACCAGTTTGGCGTTCCCTCGATCAACCTGCGGCACTTCGAGATCGACCCCAACGTGGCGAAGATCATCCCGGTGGACCTGGCGCGCAAGTACAACGTCATCCCGGTCAACAAGACCGGAGCCACCCTCACCCTGGCGATGACCGACCCGACAAACATCTTCGCAATGGACGAGATCACCTTCATGACCGGCTACCGGGTGGAGCCGGTGGTGGCGTCGGAGGAGGCAATCCGGGAGCGGATCGACCGGAACTTCGGCTCCTCGCGTGAGCTGGAGTTGAAGAAGGTGATGGAGGACCTGACGACCGTCGACGAGGCCGCCCTCGAGTTGATGGAGGAGGAAGAAGAGGTCGACCTCGGGAAGCTCACTGAGGAGTCGCAGGAGGCGCCGGTCGTGCGGCTGGTGAACATCATGCTCACCGACGCCATCAAGCGCGGGGCCTCGGACATCCACGTCGAGCCGTACGAGAAGAACTACCGGGTGCGCTACCGCATCGACGGCCTGCTGCGGGAGGTCATGAACCCGCCGCAGAGGCTGAAGGACGCCATCACCTCCCGCATCAAGGTGCTGGCCAAGCTCGACATCGCGGAGAAGCGGCTGCCCCAGGACGGGCGGATCAGGCTGAAGGCGCGGATCGAGGGACGGATGAGGGAGCTCGACTTCCGGGTCTCGGTCCTGCCCACCATGCACGGCGAGAAGGTCGTGATGCGCCTCCTGGACAAGGAGCAGCTGCGGCTCGACATGACCAAGCTCGGGTTCGAGAAGTCGAGCTTGAAGAAGTTCGAGGACAACATCCTCAAGCCGTACGGCATGGTGCTGGTCACAGGACCCACGGGGTCGGGCAAGACCAACACCCTGTACTCGGCCCTGCAGCGGGTCAACGTCCCGGAGACCAACATCATCACCGCGGAGGACCCGGTCGAGTTCCAGATGGCGGGGGTCAACCAAGTCCAGATGAAGGACGCCATCGGGCTCAACTTCGCGGCCGCCCTGCGCTCGTTCCTGAGGCAGGACCCCAACATCATCCTGGTGGGGGAGATCCGGGACTTCGAGACCGCCGAGATCGCGATCAAGGCCGCGCTCACCGGCCACCTCGTGCTCTCCACCCTGCACACCAACGACGCGCCCTCCACCATCTCGCGGTTGATGAACATGGGCATCGAGCCGTTCCTGGTCGCGACCTCGGTCAACGTCATCGCGGCGCAGCGTCTGGTGCGCACCGTGTGCAAGAACTGCCGGGAAGAGGTCGAGACCCCGATCCAGGCGTTGCTCTCCATGGGTTTCGCCGAGTCCGAGGCGCACAGCCTGAAGCTGGTCAAGGGGCGTGGGTGCGAGAAGTGCGCCAACACCGGGTACAAGGGTCGCATCGGGCTGTTCGAGGTCATGGACATGACCGAGGACATGCGTGAGCTTGTCCTGTCGGGTGCGACGGCGGTGGAGCTGAGGCGCAAGGCGATCGAGGAGGGGATGATCACGCTGCGCCAGTCGGGGCTGCAGAAGATCCGCGAGGGGATGACCACCCTCGACGAGGTCGTCCGGGAGACGATCCTGTAACCAGGGGGGGACATGGCAATCAGCCTGCACGAGCTGCTCAAGACGATGGTCGAGAAGGGCGCCACCGACCTGCACGTCACGACCAACACGCCGCCCGTGATCAGAGTCGACGGCCTGCTGGAGCGTCTTCCTTTGCCGAACCTCACGGCCCCTGAGACCAAGCGGCTGGCCTACTCGGTGCTCACCGATGCGCAGAAGCACCGCCTCGAGGAAACCCTTGAGCTGGACCTCTCCTTCGGCATCAAGGGGCTTGCGCGCTTCAGGGCCAACATCTTCTTCCAGCGCGGGGCGATAGGCGGCGCGTTCCGGCGAATCCCCTACGAGATCCTCGGTTTCAAGGAGCTCGGCCTGCCCACCATCGTTGAGGCCCTGTGCGAGAAGCCCCGCGGGCTGGTTTTGGTGACGGGCCCCACCGGGTGCGGCAAGTCGACGTCCTTGGCCGCCATGATCGACAAGGTCAACGCGGAAAGCCCACTCCACATCGTCACCATCGAGGACCCCATCGAGTACCTCCACACGCACAAGAAGGCGATGGTGAACCAGCGGGAGTTGCACGCCGACACGCAGTCGTACGCCAACGCGCTCCGCTCCGTCCTCCGTGAGGACCCGGACGTCGTGCTGATCGGCGAGATGCGCGACCTGGAGACGATCGAATCCGCCCTTCGCATTGCCGAGACGGGCCACCTCACCTTCGCCACCCTGCACACCAACTCTGCGCCGCAGACCATAAACAGAATCATCGACGTCTTCCCGGAGCACCAGCAGGCCCAGGTGCGCGCCCAGCTCTCGTTCGTGCTGGAGGGGATCATCTGTCAGTCGCTGCTGCCGCGCGCCGGCGGCAAGGGGCGGGTGCTTGCCTGCGAGGTGCTGATCCCCAACGCTGCCGTCCGAAACCTCATTCGCGAGGACAAGGTGCACCAGATCTACTCCACAATGCAGACCGGCCAGCTCAAGCACGGGATGCAGACGTTCAACCAGTCCCTCGCGACGCTCTACCAGCGGCGGCTCATCTCGCTGCAGACGGCGCTCTCGTACAGTTCGAACCCGGAGGAGCTGCAGGACATGATCAACCGTGGCACGGGGGTCGTGCAGCCAGGGGCGGCCCCGCGCATGCCGGGGAGGGGTTAGCCCATGCCTAGCTTCGAATGGAAGGGCCGTGATCGCTCTGGGCGTCCTCAGGGCGGTGTGCTGGTGGCCGACAGCAAGGATGCGGTGCTGGCAGTGCTTCGTCGCCAGCAGATCGTTCCGATCACAGTCAAGGAGAAGGGCAAGGAGATCGCCCTGCCGAAGCTCCGCCGCGGCATCAACGAGAAGACCCTCGCGGTCTTCACGCGCCAGTTCTCGGTGATGATCGACGCTGGCCTGCCGCTGGTTCAGTGCCTCCAGATCCTCGGCGAGCAGCAGGACAACAAGGCCTTTCAGCGGATCCTGCTGCAGGTGCGGGAAGACGTCGAATCCGGCTCCTCGCTGGCTAACGCGATGAAGAAGCATCCGCAGGCGTTCAACGAGCTCTACGTCAACATGGTCGCCGCGGGCGAGGCAGGCGGCATCTTGGACACCATCCTGCAGCGTCTTGCCACGTACATCGAGAAGGCGGCCCGCCTCAAGGCTCAGGTCAAATCGGCGATGATCTACCCGATCGCCGTGATCAGCATCGCGATGCTGGTCGTCTACGTCATCCTATGGAAGGTCATCCCCGTGTTCGGTGCTCTGTTCGTCTCCCTGGGTGCCGAGCTGCCGCTGCCGACTCGAATCGTCGTGGCGATGTCCAAGTTCGTGGGCCGCTTCTGGTGGCTGATCGTGGGTGTTGTTGTGGCGGGCGTCTTCGCGCTCCGTCGGTACTACGCTACCGAGCAGGGTCGACTCGTGATCGACGGAATTCTGCTGAAGTCGCCGATCCTCGGGCCTGTGCTGCGGAAGATCGCGGTCGCCCGTTTCTGCCG
>DATKMD010000060.1:0-6759 GCA_035542075.1 Thermoanaerobaculaceae bacterium | reverse complement strand
CTGGTCGCGCGAAGTGCCTGTGAGTGAACCGCTGAGGACAGTGGGGAGAGTCTGCATAGCGATTGGATTGGTCTCGGCATTCGGGACGATGCTCTGGTTCGGGTTGCGGCGAGCATTCGGGTTGCAGGTGAAGGGGTTGATTCAGAGCGGGCCGTACCGAGTGACGCGGAATCCGCAGCTGGTGTTCTTTGTCCCGGTGGTGCTGGGGTGTGTCGTGCTGTGGCCATCGTGGTACGCGCTGGGATGGGCGGCGCTATACGGCATTGTGTTACATCCGATGGTAGTGACAGAGGAAGAGCATTTGCTGGCCGTACACGGCGAGGAGTATGCGCGATACTGCCAGCGGGTCCCGCGGTATGTTGGCGCGTGGTGGAGGCGGCAGAAGGCTGCTGCCTAGCCCGCGGCTGGAGCCGACGGGACTATCGTGAGCGGTAGTGAGACCCCCCGAGCGATACCCCCTGCGTCGTGCCCTGCCATTCGACGCGCCCCGGACCGCGATGACCTGGCGGCTACGCAGCCAGAGATGGGCGGAGCGCACGATGCCCCAGCCCATGCCGACGACGACGGCAGAAGCAGGAGCAGTCCGACAATCCGCTTCATGCCGACTCATCAGGCGCCAGGGGCGCTCGTATGGTAGCGCCGGTCTCCCTGCGTGGCCGAAGCGCCGCGTCCGGAGCCGTGCCCGGCTCGTTGCTGCGACAGGCCAGCGACCCGGTCGTCTGCAGCCGAGACTGGCGGCGATACACCCGATCCCTAGTCGGCCTCACCGTGCTCCGCGACCCTGACCTCCCGACGTTCGTACTGGTTCCAGTCACCGCACTTGGGGCACGGGATCCGCACGCCCGCCCGTTCGTCCGCGACGTATCGTTCGGGGAGCAGGAACTCCACCGCGCAGCTCTTGCACCATACCCTATACTCACGCATTCGCAGCCCTCCAGGCCCCCGCCGAAGAACCCTCAAGTCACCACGCCGAGTCGTCGCGGCCGGCAACCTGCGCGCCTTCACGCTACTTCCTTCCGTGGATGATGCCTATGGTTCCCACCATGAACGGGAGCTTGAGAGCCCTGGGAATGAAGGGTGCCCCGTTGGTTGGGAAGAACTCCGCGCTCGCGACCCCCCAGCTTCTGATCGCGCTCAGCAGATCGGGTATGTCGCCATAGACTCTCCGCCACAGGAAGAGGTCCTGCAACACGAAGATCCCGCCCTTCTTCAGAACCCTGAGGGCCTCCTTCAGGAGGAGCTTCTTATCGGCAACATCCCGGACTTCGTGGAAGACGAGGTTGCTGACCACCACATCGAAGGCGCCCTCAGGGAAAGGGAGGCGTGCGGCACTGGCCTTTTGGAAGCTGACCTGCTTCGTCACTCCCTCAATGGAGGCGTTCCTGTCACAGGCAGCCTGCGAATACTCCCACGATCTTCCCCAGGAGTCGATGCCTGTGACATGGGCGAGAGGATAGGCCTTCGCGATGGCGATGGCGAGCGAACCGTTGCCGCAGCCGATATCGAGTGTTGCGCCGGTGCCTTTCCAATGTAGCTGCTGGAGAACCAGCGCCTGAATCTTCCGTTGGACGTCGCCTCCTCCCTCGGAAAGTACCCACTGGGCATAGGCGAAGTAGGAGGCACAAGCCAAGCACAAGAGGGCCGGCAGGAGGAACCAGAGGGCGAATGCGGCCAAGCCGCCCAGGAGGACGGCCAGAGCGGCGGGGCCGTACACCAGCCGAGGCGCCACCCAGTTGGCGTACTCCGGCTTGGATGAGACGGGCTGGGCCATCTCTCCGACCTCCGGCTACGGCACGCCCAGCGAACGCCCCGGCGACGGCGCCTCCAGGACGCCGCCGCCGGGGAAGCCCGATCGAGGGCTGGTCGACGCGACGATCGCCCTACTCGGTCGCCTCACCATGCTCCTGCGCATGGGCCTTCGCTGCGTGCTCGGCGTGCTCCACCGCGTGGAGATGGTGCCCGTGGGCTACGTGCGCGTGATGGGCGGCCTTCTCGTGGTCACCGCGCTCGTGGTGGCTCGCCGCCTCGCGATGGTGCTTGGCGGCCTTCTCGTGATGTTCGGCGGCCTTCCGATGGTGCTCTGCGGCTTCGTGCGTGGCCATGACAAACCTCCGGCTGAGCTGAAGGGTGGGCGCCGCGAAAAACGGCAGGGTGCGGGGCCCGGACGGCAGCCCAACCTGCACCTTCTGGGTCGGCGTCTGCATCAAGAACACGTAAAGACCGAGTACCAAGCGGGCTCACGTCACGACGACGGAATCGTCGCTGCCGTATGGGTTCGGGTCGTATCGGTCGGCGGCCGGATCGTTCTCCCAGCGGGCCCCGTCTAGCAGATATCGGAAGCGGAACTCGCGGCCCGGTACCAGGTCCACCGTGATCCGCCAGGTTCCATCGCGGAACCGGCGCATCGGCCGCGCCTGCCAGTCTGTGAAGTCCCCCAGGAGGTGAACAGTGCGTGCCTCGCTCTGAGGCAGCAGGAAGGTGACTCGATGCTGGCGGCTCTTGGCGATGCGCTTCTTGGTGAGCATGCGATGCCCCGGCGCCTGGGTGGTACGGGCTCACGACTTCTGGAAGGACGACCCCATCGAGGGGTTCGGTCGGACGGACCATCAACAACCGGGCCAAGGTCGGTGCGATATCGATGCTGCGCACGGGCCGCGCTACGTGTTGCGCGCGGATCCCGGGTCCCAGGAACGCGATGGGCACCTCCACGTCTTCGGGGTTCCCGGCTCCGTGCTCCGCACCGAGCGCACCGTTCGACCAGATGTACCCGGGCCTGGTGGACACGCAGATCAGCCACCCGAAGTCCGGGGGCAGCAGGCGACGCCACAGGTTCACCCTGAGGAGCTGGTCGTGGATCTCGCGCGAATCGGGCCCGAAGGCATGGCCGACGGCGTCGGTCGTGGAAAGCGAAATCGCGAGGGGATCGGAATGCGACCTCTGGCCGAGATGCAGCTGCCCGACGCCTTCGAGGGCGAGCGACACGGTGAGCGAGTCCATCCATGGGTACGCCGTGATGCGCCTGGCGATGACGTCGGCTCCCGGGAGGCGATGCGGGAACACGAAATCCTGGCCGCCGTTCTCGAACGGCTCGCTGTCCGCGCCGGCGCTCACTGCCAAGGGCGAGGCCGCGTGCGAGACTAGGACCCTGTCTTCGAAGCTGCCAGTGGTGCGGCGCGCACCATCACTTCGCGCTTCAACAGCTTCGCCAGCACGTCCGCCTTCCGCTGCGCGCCCCACAGTTCGAGCTTCAGATCGGTCGTCACCAGGCGCGGCACCACGTCGATCAGCAGGCGATCCGGCATCACCCGGAGTCGCATGGCCTCCACCGCGGAGACGTGCCCGCGATCGAGACCGCACGCCACCCGGAGCAGGGCCGAGAGCCGGCGCACGCGGGCGCGCTCCTCGGGCTCAAGCGCCGCGAATTCAGCGTGCTTCTTGCTCGGGCCGCGCTTGCGGTGATAGCGGCTGATGAGCGCGATCTGCACGCGTTCCCGCGGCGGGAACGGCAGGGACTCCGCGTGAGCGATCAGGTGGTAGCTGTGCTTGTGATGGCTGGGGTACGACACGATCGTGCCGACATCGTGCAGGAGGGCCGCGGCCTCCAGCAGCTCCCAGTCTTCGCGGGCGCACCC
Organism: Thermoanaerobaculaceae bacterium; assembly: GCA_035542075.1. GTDB lineage: Bacteria > Acidobacteriota > Thermoanaerobaculia > Thermoanaerobaculales > Thermoanaerobaculaceae > RBG-13-68-16. The sequence continues at coordinate 3,127 of DATKMD010000060.1, read as the reverse complement.
AAGCCGCTTGCCGAGGACGTCGAACAGCTTCCGCGCGAGGCGGGCCGTCTGCTCGCCGTGGCGGCGGTCGGCCCGGCAGCGGTCCGCGAACCGGCGCAGCGCCTTGGCCTTGCTCGGCGCATCCCCCTCGCCCGCCGGGCGGGCCAGGTGGATGAGCAGTCCCTCCCGAAGCCCGAAAGCCGAGACGGTGACCTTCGGCGCGTCGAAGAAGTCCAGCACTTCGGCGGCCACGGCAAGGCCGGCCACGATGATGTCGGAGCGCTCGGGATTCAGGCCGGCCACCTTGCGACGCTCCGCGACATTCATCGCGCCCAGCCACTCCAGGATCCGCTGCAGCTCCGCCGAAGCGACGGATGTGGCGTGGATGCCGCCCGGCGGGACGCTGCCCCGCTGCCGCGCCGCGGCGATGCGGGCCAGGTTGGTGAAGGTCCCGCCGGAGCCGAACAGCTTGGCCACGGCCCACTCGCGGCCCGGAATCGCGCGCCGGAGCTTCTGCCGGACCGCGTTGCGGAGACGTCGGATGCCGGTCGCCTCATGCTCCGCACCGGTGAGGAACTGCTCCGTGAGCCGCACGGCGCCGAAGGGGAGGGACACGACGCGGTCGACCAGTCCGCCCACGGCGAGCACCAGCTCCAGGCTGCCGCCGCCGATGTCGACCACCACCGCCCGGCCCCGGCCGATCGCGAAATGCTCACTCACCGACAGGAAAGCGAGCCGCGCCTCGGTTTCGCCGTCGATCACCTCGAGCGGGATGCCGAGCTCCTTCTTGACACGCTCCGCAAAGGCCCGGCCGTTGGCGGCGTCGCGAACGGCCGACGTGGCGACCAGCGCCACCCGCGAGGCGCCGCGCCGCTCGGCGGCTTGGACCATCCGGCCGAGCGACTCGAGCGCGTGTTCCATGGATTCGGGCGCGAGAAGCCCCGTGGACGAGAGCCCCCGCGCCAGCCGCGGCTGGTCCTTGAGGTCGTCGACGATCTGGAGATGGCCGTCCTCGCCGCGCTCGGCGATCAGACAGCGAATCGAGTTGGAACCGACGTCTATGGCGGCGAAACGCTCAGTCGTCGGCGACATCGACCGCAGGCGTCAGGAGCGAGGGGTCGAGGAGATTGGCGACCTCGCGACGCAGCTCGGCCTGCACTTCCTCGACGGTGCGCGACGCGTCGATCGTCGTGAAGCCGTACTGCTCGGCCATCCGATCGAATTCTCCCAGGATCAGCGTCTGGTACTTGCGGAACGACGTGTAGAGGTCCGGCGCGAGGCCGATGTCGCGGCCCGACTCCCAGTAGTCCAGCTCCCCGCCGCGCCGCAGCGTGCGGCGGATCAGCTCGTCGGGGTCGAGGCGGAGGAAGAACACGCGCCGCGGCATCAGGGCGAAGCCATAGAGCCTGGCGAGCCACTCGCGATCCAAGCCTCGGACCGAGCCGCGCGCCATCGTGGTGTAGATGTACCGGTCCGCCAGGACGACGAAGCCGCTCCGCAGGGCCGGGATGATCTCGTGCTCCAGCCGGTCGGCGAGGTCGGTGGCGTAGAACAGGGCCATGGTCGTCCGATCGAACGAGTGGCCTTCCTTCGCCAGCTCGATCCCGCGCCGCGTGAGCGCCGAGCGGACCAACCCGGTGGAGGCGACCGCGAACCCCTGCCCCTCGAGCCAACCCTGGAGCAGCTCGATGTGGGTGGACCGTCCGACCCCGTCCGCGCCCTCGACGACGATGAGGTTGCCGGGCAGCTCGGTGCCCACGTCCAGCTTGGCCAGTCCCGCGCCGTAGAACCGCGTCTCCATCAGACGCTCCGGCCTGCGGCGGCGACCGCGGCGAGAACTGTGGAGATGGGGGTCGGGCGCGGCGCGTGGGTGCGGCGCAAGCTCTTGAGGATGGGCTTGACCAGCTTCCGCATCTCCCGCTGCTGCTCGACCACCGAACGCGCGCCGTCCAACACGGTCAGGCCGAACTCCTCCGCCACGTGGTCGTATTCCTCGAGGACCCGGGCCTGGAAGATGCGGAACGAGGTCAAGGGGTCCGGCGACAACCCGAGATCCATCCCCGCCTCGTGGAACTTGAGCTGGATCCGGCCGCCGGTGATGCGCGCCACGGCCGTGTCGATGTCGACGCGGAAATAGAGCGACAGGTCGGGGCGTGTGGCGAAGTCGTACATGCTCCGGATCCACCCCTGGTCGCAGCCGCGCGCGGCATCGCGTGCGAAGGCGGTGTAGGCGTACCGGTCCGCCAGGACGATCAGGCCGGCCTGCAGCGGCGGAAGGATCGAGCGCTCGTGCCGGTCGGCGAAGTCGGTGGCGTGGATCAGCGAGAAGGTAGTCGGCGAGAACAGGTTCTTCTTCTTCCCCCGCTTCGTCGTGTCCTTCACGATCGGGCTGGAGTTCCACTCCGTGAACGAGACGTCGTAGCCCTCGGAGACGAGATAAGTCTGGAGGAGCGACAGCTGGGTGGACTTCCCCGAGCCGTCGATGCCTTCGACGACGATGAGGCGACCAGGGAAGTTGTGGGAATCGTGGATGCCCATGGGTCCTTCACACGGCGCTGTCCGGCGCGGGCCGCTCGTCCTCCGCGTGGTGCTTGATGGTCTTGCCTTCCGCCAGGAAAACTACGTCCTCGGCGACGTTCGTCGCGAGGTCGGCCACCCGCTCCAGGTTCCGGCTGACCAGGAGCAGCTCCATCCCCGGCCCGATAACCCGTTGATCCTCCATCATATGCGTGAGGAGGATGCGGAATACGGAATCGTTCAGGGAATCCACTGCATCGTCCCGCTTGCAGACCTCGCGCGCCAGGGGCGCGTCGCCGCGCACGAAGGCGCTCAGCGCGTCGCTGAGCATTTTGCGGGAGAGGCGGGCCATCTCGACGATCTCGGGCTCAGGAACGATGTGGGGATAGGTGGTGAGCCGGTCGGCCGATTGGGCGAGGTTGACGGCGTGATCGCCTACCCGCTCGAGGTCGCCGACGATCCGGACGGCGGCGAAGATGAGCCGCAGGTCCTTCGCCATCGGCTGGTGCAGCGCGATCAACTGGAAGGCCTGCTCCTCGATGCTGCTCTCGAGCGTATTGATCCTCTTGTCGCTGCGGATCACGTCCTGAGCCTTGGCGCGGTCGCGGGTCAGGAGCGCGCTGACCGCGTT
>DATKMD010000059.1:0-24795 GCA_035542075.1 Thermoanaerobaculaceae bacterium | reverse complement strand
GCGGGTGCGGGCCGCCGTCAACGAGGTCAGGGGCGGGGGTCTTCTCTGGCTGGGCAGTGGGCGAGCGGCAGGCAACGCCGCGGCCGCCTCGATGGTGGCCGCACGCCCGGCGACCGGCGTTGGTTTCGGCCTTTTCGAGGCGAACTCCTTCCGCTTCCAGAGCGCGGAGGCTCTTGCCGAGCGCGGGCGGGTCCTTGGCCTCGTGACCGGCTTCGGCGCTGCCCACAACGATCTGCTCCAGCACGCCGCCGAGACCGGCTTCATCGGTCTGCTGGTCGCCGGCGTCGGCCTCACCTGGGCCGCGCGGCAGAGGCCGCGAGGCGAGGGAGCGGTCTTTACCGCGCTGCCGCTGGGCGCGGCGGCGCTGGTGCTGGCTTTGACCCAGTTCCCCCTCCACCTCGCGGCGGTGGCCTCGCAGTGGACACTGTTGGCAGCGCTTGCCCTGCCCGCCCTCCCGCCGGCACCCGCGGCCGAGGGTTGGGGCGCCCGGGGGCGCGTGCTCGCCGTCGGCGTGCTGGCCGGTGCCGCGCTGGTACTCACCTGGCAGCACTACCGCGCGACGACTCTCTTCCAGCAGGGAAAGCTGCTGTCCGAATCGCTGCGGGCGGCCGCGACGCGACCGGAGGCACGTGTTCAGGTCGCCCGCGCGGCTTTGGCCAACGTCATCCCGAGAGTGAAGCTGCTTCCCTACTCCTGGGAGGCGGCCGTGATCCTCGGGAACCTGGCCATGGATGCCGGGGACACGAAGCTCGCAGTCGAGAGCTTCGGAAGGGCACTCGCGCTGGCCGAGAGGCCCGAGGTGCAGTTCAACGTCGGGATGGCTCTGCTCACGGCCGGCAACCGGGAGGCTGGCATGGCTCACCTTGCACGTGCGGTCCAGCTGAACCCGGCGATCTTCCGCGAGGTCCGCAATCCCGAGCTCGCGATCGCGCTGCGCCGCCGACTCGACGCCTCCGGGTATGGCGCGGAGCATCAGTGGATGTACCAGGGCACGCCTGCCGCGTCTCCCTAGCGGCCCTACCGGACCCGAATCATCGCTGCCCCTTGCCATGGAAGCGCGCTCGTTGCTATCACCGCAGATTGTGACCGCTGGCAAACAGGACAACCGGCGGATCGGGTACCCTTGCGGGCCGGTGACGAAACGGGTGACCCGTGGGTGAGTTACTTGCCCTCCTGACCGCTCTCATCTGGGCGGTGGCGGTCATCCTCCTCAAGAGGTCGGGGGAGAGCATGCCCCCGTTTGACCTCAACCTCTTCCGCGTGACGGTCTCGAGCGCGCTGCTCCTCCCCACCGCCGCCCTCGCCGGTCAGGCCAGCTTCGCCTCCGCCTCTCTGTGGGACGTCTTCCTGCTGGTCGCCAGCGGGGCGATCGGCGTTGCGGTCTCGGACACCCTCTTCCACGCCAGCCTCAACCGGGTCGGGGCCGGCGTATCCGCGATCATCGACACCCTCTACTCGCCGCTCACGGTGCTCTTGGCGTTCGTGGTGCTCGACGAGCGGCTCACCGTGCTTCAGCTCGTCGGCATGACGCTGGTGCTCGGCGGGGTCTCCGCGGCCGCCAGGCACGAGCCGCCGCACGGCGTGGCTCCCCGCCAGGTCGCCGTCGGCGTCACCCTGGGCTTGCTTGCCATGCTCGCGCTGGCGGTGGCGATCGTGATCGTCAAGCCGGTGCTCGACCGGTCCCCGCTGCTTTGGGCGGTGACGGTGCGTCAGGTGGGATGCTTGGCGGTGATGCTTCCGGCGGCGCTGGCTTCACCACGGCGAGCCCGGATTCTGGCGACGCTGCAGCCATCCGGTGCGTGGCTGCACGCGCTCCCCGGTGCGGTGCTGGGATCGTACCTCGGCCTGATGTGCTGGGTCGGGGGGTTGAAGTACACCAAGGTCGGCGTCGCCGCGATCCTGAACCAGTCGAGCACGATCTACATCCTGATTCTGGCCGCGATCTTCCTCAAGGAGCCGTTCACGCGCCGCAAGCTTTTTGCCTCGCTGGTCGCCCTCGTCGGCATCGTCCTCGTCACTCTCTGACGGAATCCCAATAGGGGTGTGCCTCACGGACCACTGACCAAACTCCAAACCTCGCATGTCACTGTCGCTCGGCTTCCGCCGCCGCGTGCAGGGCCGAGGCGAAGCGCGTGTAGCCGCACCGCCGCCGTTGGGCCTATCGCAAGGCGCGGGAGCCGGTCGAACCGGACTGTAGCCGGAGGCTACACGAGGATTCGAGCCGGCGAGCGCAACACAGCGAGAGGTCCGACGCCGGCGGCGCCCGGAGCTAGCCGTGGCCGGGTGGCATCATCTCGCCGGCCTTGATCGCGAACGGCACAGTGTTCTCGGGCGGGGTGATCGGACAGCGGCCGGCGATCCCGTAGGCACAGTCCGGGTTGTAGGCGCGGTTGAAGTCCAGGCTCACGACGCCCCCGGGCAGGCGCTCGACGTCCAGGTAGCGGCCCGCACCGTACGTCTCCCTGCCCGCACCCGCGTCGCGGAAAGGGAGAAACAATTCGTCGGGGTAGGCCTCGCGCATGTCGTCGAGCTGGAACACCGAGAGCACGGCCACGCCGCCGGGGAAGTGCAGCCGCACGCGGCCCACGCGGTGCGCGGGTCGCTGCTCGCCGTTGCTGGTGGCGATGGTCAGAGGTTCGGGCGGTGAGACCGGCTCGAGCATGGCGCGAAAACGGACATCCGGATCGAAGGGGTAGAAGCGCAGTCCGCGGAAGTGGGCCGCCGCCGCGGGAGGGAGCGCCGCGCGCACGGCTTTCTCCCGTTCCTTGCGGTACGTCAGCTCAGGCGTGGGGAGCGGCCCACGACACGCCACTCCGAGGGCAAGGAGGGGAAGAGCCAAGAGAAGATCGCGCATCACCCGAGGGACAGGCCGCCGTGCGCAGGTCAATAGCACGGTTCGCACCGGGACCCCGCAATCAGAAGATAACCTTCTCCACGAAGTACCTGTCCGGCGTGATCTTCCCGCTCACCAGCTCGGCGGCATCCGCGACCGTCATCCGGAACAGCCCGGTCTCTTTCCCCGCTTCGTTGAGCATTTGGATCTCGACAGCCTCGGGAAGGCGGCCGGGGGCCTTCTCGGCAAGCAGCTGGTAGGCCGAGCTCACCGCTTGCAGCGCCTTCAGCGTCTCGGACTGACCGCTCACCTGGATCTCGACGAACAGGTACGCGGGTTGTGTGCCCTCGCTCGTGCGGTAAAGGTAGAGGTGGTAGCTCTCGAGGATCTGCTGAAAGGCCTGGTCCACCTGCGGGTCGCGGTAGTGGCCCTCCCGGTAGCCGATGCCTGGGGTGGGGGTCGGCTTGGCCGCGTCCCCCTCCTTGGTGGCAATCCCGGGGCGGATGTGACCGAGAGCGGACACCTGCGGTGTCGGTGTTGGCGTCGGGAAGATCCTCTGGATGTCCACCCAGTCGAGAGCTTCGGCGTCTCCCAGGTTCAGCGCGTTCGCCTTTTCCGTGGCCTGGACGTCCACCTGCGAGAGGGGTATCGAGGTGAGCGTGCCGATCTTGGTCACGAAGACGGCGTTCGGGCCCTTGACCTGGTACTTCTGCTTGGCCGTGATCCGCGTGCCGTTGCGCAGGACCACCACATAGACCGCGAGCGCCTCGTGCGCCAGCAGGAGGAGCAAAACCCCGACAAAAGCAACCCTCTTCACTTTGACAACCTCCCTACCTACGTTAGTATAGCGTTCCTGGGGGACACCGAATGCTGATCGTGATGACGGTGGGCGCAACCCCGCAACAGGTCGAGCGGGTCATTGAGCGCGTCTCCGCTCTCGGGTTGAAGGCTCATCCCATCCCCGGCGCACAGCGCACCGCCATCGGAATCACCGGAAACAAAGGCACGGTGGAGCCCGCGCTGTTCGAGAACCTGCCGGGTGTGCTGGAGGTCATACCGGTCTCGCACCCGTACAAGCTGGTCAGCCGGGAGGCGAAGCCGGAGAGCAGCGTCGTCATGGTTGGCGGGGTCCCCGTCGGGGGTGAGAACTTCGCGGTCGTCGCCGGGCCCTGCGCGGTGGAAACCCCTGAGCAGACTCTCACGATCGCGCGCCACGTGCGGGCGGCCGGAGCACAGATCCTTCGCGGTGGCGCCTTCAAGCCGCGAACCTCGCCGTACACCTTCCAGGGGCTGGGCGAACCGGGGCTCGCGATCCTGCGGGACGTGGGACACGAGGTCCAGATGCCGGTCGTCTCCGAGGCCCTCGACGAGCGCTCGCTCGACCTCGTCCACGACTACTGCGACATGATCCAGATCGGCGCCCGGAACATGCAGAACTACTCGCTGCTCCGCACGGTCGGGCGCGCGCACAAGCCGGTCCTGCTCAAGCGCGGGATGGCCGCCACCGTCGAAGAGCTGCTGATGGCCGCCGAGTACGTCCTCTCCGAGGGCAACTACGAGGTAGTGCTATGCGAGCGCGGGATCCGCACGTTCGCCGACCACACCCGCAACACCCTCGACCTGGCCGCGGTGGTGGCGGTCCAGCGCCTCTCCCACCTGCCGATCATCGTGGACCCGTCCCATGCGACCGGGAAGCGGCACAAGGTGCTGCCGCTGGCGCGGGGGGCGGCAGCGGTTGGAGCCGACGGGCTCATGATCGAGGTCCATCACGAGCCCTCCCAGGCGCTCTCCGACGCCTCCCAGGCGATCCTGCCGGGGGAGCTTGCAGAGCTCATCGGGCAGCTGCCGCAACTGCTCCCACTCACCGGCCGGCACATGGCGCAACCGCTCAGGCTGAGCGCCTAGCGCCACCATGGTTCCGTTTCTACTGCCACTCACGCTGACGGCCGCGCTGGTCTGGCTCGACCCGACGGCGGTCCAACCAGGCCAGAAGGGCGTGTGTGTCACCGAGTGGACCGGCGGGGAGCGGCGCGAGATCCCGGTGGAGGTCCTCGGGACCCTCGACGCCGTGGGCCCCGACCGCACCGCCGTGCTGGTTCGGCTCGTGGAAGAGCGCATGGCCGGCTCGGGCGTCGTGGGCGGCATGAGCGGCTCACCGGTGTACGTGGACGGGAAGCTGCTGGGGGCCATCGCCTTTGGCTGGGCGTTTGCCAAGGAACCACTCGCCGGGGTCACACCGTTCGCCACCATGCAGAAGATCGTGACGGGCGTTGCCTCCCCCGAAGCCCCGGTGCCGACCCTCGCACAGCTCGCTGCGCTTGCCGCCGGCAAGCTGCAGCCACTCGCGGTGCTGCCTCAGCTTCCGCCACGCGACGGTCACGGGCCACAACTGGTCGCGGTGGGCGGTCTCCCGTTCTCGGGGGGGTTCCCCGCCGAGTTGCTTGGCTCCATGAACCTGCAGGCCGTGCCCGCAGGCTCCGGTGAGGTCCCCGCGGGAGTGCCTGCGGCCGGCGAGACGGTGGCGGTGCTGCTGGTGTGGGGCGACGCCACGATAGCCGCGGCCGGCACGGTGACCGCTCGGGAGGGGGACCGGCTCTGGGCGTTCGGCCACCCGCTCTTCGGACTCGGTGGGGTGCGGATACCTGCGGCGCGCGCCCGGGTGCTGGCAATCCAGGATTCGTATCAGAGCCCGTTCAAGGTGGTTGCGGTGGGCACGAGCTTCGGCACGCTGGTCGCGGACCGCGCCGCAGGCGTGCTGGCAAAGGTCGGTGAGCAGGCGACCGGCACTCCGGTCATGGTGACCGTCCGCGACGTGGGCGGCACCGCGAGCTGGCACTTTCGGGTCGCGGAGATGCCGATCCTGCAGCCCCTCCTCGTCGCGTACGTCGTGAGCGCCTCGCTGACCGCGCGTGGTGCCGCGGTGGGCGAGTCCTCGGTGCGCCTGGCGTTGACGGCGCGCCTCGCCGACGGCACGGAGGTGCGCACGAGCCAGGCGGCCAGGGGGGCCGACGCGCTTGCGCGGATGTCTGCGTTCGCGGGCGGCGTGGTGAGCCTCCTTGCCAACTCGGCGTTTCCGCACCCGCCCGTCAGCGGTGTCGAAGTCGTTCTCGACCGCGATGAGGAGCCGCGCGGGGCGAGCATCGTCGAGGTGGTCCCGGCGCGCACGTTCGTCAGTCCCGGCGAACGGCTCCCGGTCACGATCCGTCTGGAGCCGTACCGTGCCGCCCCCGAGGAACGACGGGTCGTGATCACGGTACCGCGGGGCGTGTCGCCGGGTCAGATCGACCTGGTGGCCGCCGACGGGGCCTCGTGGAGTGAGTACCGCCTGAGGGCCGAGGCGGTTGCTCCAGCCGACTTCGCCGATCAACTCACCCAGGTGCACCGGCTGGAGAGCGGCTCCACACTCGTGGTCGCCCTCGAGGCTCGTGAGCGCGGCGTGGCGCTGCCGGGGGCCTCCGAACCGGGAGTGCCCCCGTCGTGGTCTTTCACCCTCACCACCGGGCTCGGCGCGCACGCCCTCGACCGCATCGCCACGAACGTCGTGGCGGCCGAACGCGTGCCTGGCCCGGTCCCGCTCGAGGGCTCGGTACGGGTATCGCTGACGGTGCGAGAACGCCCGGAGGTGCCATGAAACGTCTGCTTGCCGCGATCGTCCCTCTCCTCGCGCTCGCCGCGGGTGAGGCCACCGAGACCCGCTACTTCGTGCTCGACACGACGCGCGCCCTCGCCGGGGCCACCGGCAAGGGGGTGGCAATCTTCCCGGATGGCACTCTGCGCCCGCTGCCCCCGCTGGCAGCAGTGGCCGCGTTCGACGAACCGCTCGGCCTCGCGCTTGCCATCGCGAAGGACGGCGCAGCCTACGTCGGGACCGGCCACCCGGCACGCCTTTGGGGGATCAGGGAGGGCAACAAGGAGCTCCTCGGCGAGCCCGCCGCCGACCAGATCACGTCTCTCCTTCTCGATCCGAACGGCGACCTCTGGGCCACCACGGCGGCGCCGGCCGTGCTCCTGCGGCTGCGCGGCGGCAAGGGCAAGCCCGAGGAGGTGGCAAGGCTCACGGAGGGCAACCTGTGGGATCTGGCGTGGTTCAAGGGTGGCCTCGTCATCGCCGCCGGCAACCCCGGGCGCCTGATGCGCCTCACGACGAAAGGGCTCGAGGTGGCCGCGCCGGTCCCGGACCGCCATGCGCGCTGCCTGGCCGCGAGCGGGGACGTTCTCTTCATCGGTACCTCGGGGAAAGGTTTCGTGATGAGGTGGACGGGCGAGGGCTCTCCCGGCGTGGTGTACGACTCCGGCTTCACCGAGATCGCCGCGCTGGCCCTGGCTCCCGAAGGGGTCGTGTACGCCGCCGGCATCACCGGGGACCCGACGATGGGCAAGCCGCACGCCGAGCAGGAATCGGAGCCGACGGCCTCGGTGACGGTCAGCGAGAGCACGTCGTCCACGCCGGAAACTCCGAAGGGTCCCGCAACTTCGGAGATCGTGCGAATTCTCCCTCCGGGCGCTGCGGTCCCCGTGCATCGCTTCACCAAGCAGATCGCCGGAACGCTTTCGTGGGGCGAGGACGGCCTGGTGGTCGGCACCGGACTCGAGGGGGAGCTGTGGCAGGTCTTGCCGGACGCCTCGGCGGCGCAGCTGGACACGGTTGATGCCGCGCAAGTCGTGCGGGTGGCCTTGGGCGGGCAGTGGGTGCTCACTCAGGGGCCGGTGAAGCTCCTGCACCGCAGCGGGCCGCCCCACGGGACGTTCGCATCGCCGCCGCTGGATGCGGGGCAGCCGGCGCAGTGGGGCGAGGCCACGCTGCGCGGGGAACCGCCGGCGGCCGGAGGCTGCGTGCTGCGCTTCCGCTCGGGCGCGGTCGCCCCGCCCGACGATAGCTGGAGCGCATGGTCGGCACCCCTGCCGTGCCCGGGCGGGAAGGTGAGTGCCCCGCCGGCTCGCTACCTGCAGTGGCAGGTCGAGCTCCAGCCGTCACCCTCGGCCCCGGCCGGACGCGTGGGCCGGGTCGTCGTGGCCTATCGCCAGATCAACCTCCCGCCGAGCATCAAAGAGCTGACCGTGCACCCTCCGGGCGAGATCTTCCTCAAGGGGCCACCTCCCTCGGACCGCATCGTGGACGTCGAGCACCCGGAGTTCTCGGGGATCTTCACCACAATTGATGACGAGGCCAAGGAAGGGCAGGAACGACTGGGGAAGAAGTACTACCGGGTCGGCTACCAGAGCCTGTCCTGGAAGGCCGAGGACCCGAACGGCGACCCGTTGCGGTTCACCCTGGAGGTCCAGGCGTCGGATGGCGAGCGCTGGTGGAAGGTGCGGGACAACCTCGAGACCGTCGTGCTCGGCATCGACACCCAGGCGCTCGCCGATGGCCTCTACCGTTTCCGCCTCACGGCCACGGACGCGCCGGCGAACCCCGAGGCCCCCGCCACCACACAGGCCCTCTCGAGCTGGATCGTGGTGGACAACACGCCACCAAGGGTGACCCTGAGCAGGGAGGGATCCTGGTGGATCGTGACTGCCGACGACTCGTCCTCGCCGATCGTGCGCGTGGAGTGGAACCGTGATGCCGAGGCCTGGCACCCCCTCGCGTCCGAGGACGGCCTGCTCGACAAGCGACGTGAGACGTTCCGAATCCCGGTTCAGTCCGGGCGGCATGTGCTCGCCGTGCGTGCGATGGACGATCACTACAACCGCGCCACTGCGGCGGTGGAGGAGAAGCCATGAACGTGCCAGGAAACATCGCGGTCTACCCTGGCAGCTTTGACCCGTTCCACCTCGGGCATCTGGACATCGTGCGCCGGGCCCTGACGATCTTTCCCCGCGTGATCGTGGCGGTCCTCGAAAACACCGACAAGACCCCGCTGCTCTCCGCAGGGGAACGGGTGAACCTGATCCGTGCCACCGTCCGGGATATACCAGGGGTGGAGGTGACGTCGTTCTCGGGGCTGTTGGTGGACTTCATGCAGCGGACGCAGGCTCGGGTCATCCTGCGCGGCATGCGGGCGGTCTCCGACTTCGAGTACGAGTTCCAGATCGCCCTGATGAACCGCCGCCTCTGGCACCCGGCAGAGACTGTCTTCCTCACGCCAACCGAGGAATTCACCTACCTGTCCGGGCGGGTGGTGCGGGAGATATGGCGCCTCGGCGGCGACGTCTCCGGACTCGTCCCCGAGCCGGTGAGGCAGGCGCTGGCGGCCCTGCCCCGCTGAGCGTCACGCTCTCCTGTCTCAGTCCTTGAGTTCCTCGAGGTCGAGGTCGACCTCTGCGAATTCCTCCTTGGCCTCCGGACGGACGACGATCTTCACCCAGGCCGTCCGGTACTTCTCCAGGCTCATCTTGACGTAGTACGTGCCCGGCCTGCCGAAGACGTACTTCTGACCGCCGCCGGCGTCGTCCCACTCGTCGGCCGTTCCGATCGTCGCGCCGTTGACCGTGATCAGCGCCTCTTCGGGGTCCACGCCGAATATCGCGCCCTCGCGACATTCGTAGGTCTTCCCGATCGGGGGGGTGGCGGTGGGCCGGGGCTGGGAAACCTCCGCGAGTGGAGGCGTCACGTCCTCGGACGGCGTCGCGGCAACGGTGGGCCTCACGCTGGGCCTCGCGGTGGGCGTGGCCTTTTGCTCCTCGATCGCGGCGGGCACCGTCGGAACCTGCGCCGCCACGGCCGGGGCCGGCGTGGGTGTCTCGGGCGCCGGAAGCACCTCGCCCGCCGGCGGGTTGCCGCGCAAGAAGAGAAACGCCAGGACGAGGGCCAGCACGCCCGCGCCGAGGATGACCAGTGGCACGACCGGGAGACCGCGCACCTTTTCGGCACTCGACGTGTGGGCAGGTGCCGACCCCTCCACCGCCGGTAGGGCGGCGGGCGACACCACCGGGATCTTCATCGTTGGCCCGGTGATCTCGACGCTCGAGACCGGCAGGCGTGCCGCCAGCGCGCGGGCTTCGGCAGCGAACGCCGCCGCGTCGGGTACACGTGCATCGACCGTCTTGGCAAGGCAGCGGCCGAGAAAAGCCGCTGCATCCCCGCCAAGTGCCCGCGAGATCTGCGGATCGGCAAGCGGGTCGTCGTGCAGGATCTGGTAGATGAGGGTGGTGACGGTATCCGCGGGGAAAGGCTTGCGGCGTAGGAGCAATTCGTACAGGACTACGCCGAGGGAGAAGAGATCCGCGCGGCCATCCAGAACCTCGCCCCGCACCTGCTCGGGCGCCATGTATGCCGGGCTGCCGATGACGGTCCCGGTCCGGGTCAGATCGGTCTGCTCTCCCATGGCCTTGGCAACCCCGAAGTCGGCCACCTTCACCCGCCCGCCCCGGGTCATCATGATGTTGCTCGGCTTGATGTCCCGGTGGACCACACCGAGGGAGTGGGCGGCGCCGAGCGCGTCCGCCACCTGGGCGACGATCTCGAGGGCCTCGGGAGCCGACGGAAACCGACGCCGCGCGAGTCGCTCACTCAGAGACTCGCCGTCCACCAGTTCCATCACCAGGTAGAGGGACTCCCCCTCCCGACCGGCGTCGTGCACGGTGACCACACCCGGGTGACTGATGCGCGCCGCCACCCGGGCCTCACGCAGGAACCGTGCCTCGAGCTCTTCGACGGAGAGCGGCACCGAGCCCGAGCGCGCCGCGATCACCTTGATGGCGACGGGCCGGTCGAGCGCGGGGTCAACGGCTCGGAAAACCACACCCATCGCACCCCGCCCGAGCTCACCGACAATCGTGTAGCGCCCGATGGAGGTGGGTGAACTCACCGCGGCTGGCCGTCCGAACCTTCGGGTTCGGAGTCTTCAGGGAGCTCGTCCTCTCCGGCCTCGGCGCGGGCCAGCACTTCATCCGCCCGTTCGGCCTCCTCCGGCGGAACGAGCAGCTGGACCCCGGCCTCGTCAACCTGGGGAAAGGGGTTGAGAACAACGTGCTTGTCCACCACCTCGGCCTGGATGCCCTGTTCTTGCAACAGACCCTGCGCGAGACGGGCCTCCTCGCCGGTGGTGTATGAGGCAATCTCGACCCATTCAGGTCCCGGCTTGGCGGATCGCTCGAGACCCGGTGGAGGCGCGCTGACGAGTCCGACTCCGCACTCCGAGCAGCGGTCGAACCCTTCCCGGTACTCCGCACCACAGGTGGGACACCACGGCACGGTTCACCCCCCCGATGCCCGAGGGCTAGAAGTCGAACACCTCGCCGTCAAGGACGTCGGAAAGCTGGCGCATGACGCCGGCACTGATCGCCGCGGAGGCTCCCGCGATGATCGCGGCGCCCTTGGAGCGACCGATCAGGAAACCGAGAGCAGCCGCGACACCGACCGACACCATCGGGTGCCGACGCACCAGGTCGCGCCAGTCGATCTCGTCCGGAATGACCTTGTCCAGGAGGAAGTCGGCGTTCAGGCGCTTGCGGTGCTGGCCTGCCTCTTCGTCGTCCTGGAGCTCGTAGGGCTCCTCCTGCTCGTGCTCGTCCTCGGGGCGCGGTTTCTCGTCGTCCATACGTTAGGGCTCCCGACGGCGCACGAGGTAGCCCAGGGCAAAACCGACTCCAATCGCGATCAGGATCGATTTCCCGGGGTTGCGCCGGATGTAGTCCACGACGTCGTCGCGGACCTCCTTGACGTCGACCTCCTGCACCTTGGCCTTGACCTTGGCGTAGCCCTTCTTGGCCTCGGCGTAGAGCTTGTCGAACTGGACCTTCGCCTTGTCGTAGCCCTCCTCCACGACCTCGCGCGAGCGTCCGTAGAGCTGACCGGCCTTCTCGCGAGCGCTCTCCAGCGCGGCGCGCGCCTCGGTGAGGTAGCCCCTGGCCTTGGCGTAGGCCTCTTCCGAGTGAGCCCTGGCCTTGCCGTACCCCCCACCGAGAGCCTCCTTGGCCTTGGCCATCGAGCCTTCCGCGCGGGAGAGCGATTCCTTCGCTCCCTCGAGAACGTCGTGCACCACCCCCTCCAGCTGATCGATCTTCTCTTCGACTCCGGACGCCTTCTTCGTCGGTGTCATGGGCACCTCCCCGTCATACCACGATCGGGACGATTCTACGCTCCGTCCGCGGGGCGTGCAAGAAACGGCCTGTCACCAAAATCCGCCTTGGCCCTTGAAGCACCCCCTGCAACCGGGTATGGTTGGAAATCCCAATGGTCACTCTCACCTTCCTCGGAGCGACCGGAACCGTCACTGGCTCGCGCTATCTGGTCGAGGCCCACGGGGTGCGGCTCCTGATCGACGCCGGCCTCTTCCAGGGAATGAAGGAGCTGCGGCTCCGAAACTGGACGCAGTTCCCCGTTTCTCCGGACTCGCTCGCCGCAGTGATCCTCACCCACGCGCACATCGATCACACGGGCTTTCTCCCCCGCCTGGTGCGGGACGGCTTCGGCGGACCGACGTACGTGACTCCGCCGACCGGTCGCCTCCTGTACGCGGTGCTCCCCGACGCCGCCAAGCTGCAGGAGGAAGAGGCGCGCTTTGCAAACAAGGTCGGGTCCAGCAAACATACCCCGGCCCTGCCGCTTTTCACCAATCGGGACGCACAGGAAGCGCTCGGCACCCTGAAGCTGCTCCCGTTCGGGCAGCGCGCCACCCTGCAGCCTGGGATCGAGTTCCGCTACCACAGGCAGGGCCACATCCTCGGTGCCGCCGCCGTGGAGCTTCGCATCAAGGTAGCGGGCGGCGAACACAAGACGCTCTACTTCTCGGGGGACGTGGGGCGCTACGACGTACCGATCCTGAAGGCCCCCGAGCCCTACCCGGGTTCAACGCACCTCGTGGTGGAGTCAACGTACGGCAACTCTTTCCACGATCCGGGCGACCCGCGCGATCAGCTTGCGGAGGTCATCGCCGAGGCCGTGCAGCGCAAGGGCATCATCCTCATTCCGGCCTTTGCCATCGATCGCACCCAAGAGGTCCTCTACTTCCTGCACGAGCTCATCGAGGAAGGTGCGATTGACGCACTACCGATCTTCCTCGACTCCCCCATGGCTCGCGAGGCCACCGAGACGTACCGTTCCTGCGTGCTCGAGCACGACGCCGAGATGCGCCAGCTCGTCCGGGAGGGTTCCGACCCCCTGGTGCCACGCAACCTCGTGACTGTCGGACTGGTGGAGGAGTCGAAGCGTCTCAACAGCTTGACCGGGCCGGCAATCATCATCTCGGCGTCGGGCATGGCCACCGGCGGGCGCATCCTGCACCATCTCCGCCACCGCCTTCCCGACCCGGCCAACACCGTGGTGTTTGTCGGCTACCAGGCGGAAGGCACGAGGGGTCGCAGGATCCTCAACGGCGAGGGCGAGGTGAAGATCTTCGGTGAGATGGTCCCGGTACGGGCGCAGGTTCGCAGCATTCCATCGTTGTCGGCGCACGCCGACGCGGACGAGTTGACGATCTGGGCCAGTGAGGCTTCCGCCGCGCCCAGCACGGTGTTCGTCACCCACGGCGAGCCCGAGGCCAGCCAGGCGCTCGCCGCGCGCTTCACATCACGGTTCGGCTGGCGATGCGTCGTGCCGTCCCTGGAGGAGACCGTCACACTGTGAGAAAAGCCTTCCGGGCGCTGGTCCGCTTCGTGGGCGAGCTGATGCGCGCGCAGCACCGCGATCAGCTCCTGGTGCGGGCGGGCGCACTGGCCTACACCACGTTGCTTTCGATCGTCCCACTGCTCACCGTCGCGCTCGTGATGCTGGAGCGGGTCCAGCCCGAGCGGTTCGCACTGGTCGTGCAAGCCATCGCCACCGTGCTGCCGTTCTCCCCGGCACGTGTGCAGGGCACCCTGACGGCCTTCGCGGAGCGCACGGCAGCGCTGGGCTGGATCGCGGTCGCCATCTCGGTGGCGTTGACCTTCAATGCCTTCTACCAGATCGAGGAAGTGATCAATGATATCTGGGGTGTGCCTCGGCGTCGCGGGTGGCAGTGGCGGCTGGTCTCCTTCGCCATGGTGCTGCTGTGGGGACCGCTGCTCCTCGCGGCTCTCGGCTCGGGGCTCTACTGGCTGTCGTCCCGGCAGTGGTACCCGGTCATCGCACCGATCGGCCGCCCCCTCCCGGCGATCCTCGGTGCGGTTGTGCTCACCGCCCTCTACCGCTGGGTACCCCACACCCGGGTGAGCTGGCGGGCGGCCCTTACGGGTGCGGCGGTCGGGGCGGTGGCTCTCACGGTCATCCACATCGCTTTCCAGACCTACTTCCTGATGGCCGCCGACCTCAACGTGATCTACGGCTCGCTCTCCCTCCTGTTGTTCTTCCTCTTTTCGCTGTTGCTCTTCTGGTTGGCAGTGCTGCTCGGGGCCGAGGCCTCATGGGTCGTCGGCCACGCCGTGCCTCCCCCCAGACGGAACGGTACCGAAGCCCTGCTGAACCTTTTGCTCGCGGTTCACCGGGAGGGAAGCCTCTCCACCGATGACGTGGTCAGGCTGCTCGGCCACAGCGGCCACGACGCGCTCGTGAGCCTGGCGGCCGCTCCCTCGATCCTGACCGCCGACGTTACGGGCTGGCGTTTGGCTCGCAGCGCCGAGGCGATCACCGTGGCCGAGGTGCGCGAGCGCGCCGGCGCCGAGGCGCCGGCAGGCTCGGACTTGCTCACCCTGGCCACCCTGGCGAAGGAGGTCAACGGCACGGGGGCGGATGCCGTTGCGGGAACACCCGAACTGGCCGGTACCGAGAAACCCTAGCGGTCCATCCTGCGAACGAAGAAGTTGCTGCGCTCGGGCTTGCGAGGACGTCCGGGAGGAATCGGCCGCGGGCCTTCCTTGAACCCCGTGTACTCGGAGAAGAGCCCTATCACGAGGGTCCGTCGGACCTCCACGAAACCGGCATCGTCCATGGCACCGAGGATGCGCTCCGGCGGGACGCAGGACTCGATCGTGTCCCAGAAGTACCTCATCAGAAGCTCGGCTTCCGGGTTGTGCGTCCGCAACCTGGTGAACGCAGGTACGAGGTGGCGCAGGTAGAAACGCAGCGCCGCAAAGCCGAGCCGGTTCTGGGGGCGCGTCAACTCCAGGATGCAGAGAGCGCCGCCCGGCCGCAGGACACGCCGGAATTCGCGAAGCGCCTCCGTCAGGTCGGACAGATGCCGGAGCGCGTAGCCCATGCTCAGGAAGTCGAAGCTGCCGTCGCGAAACGGCACTTGCTCTCCCATGCCGAGCACACCGGCGATCCCGAGATGCCGCCTGGCCTCGCCCAGCATGCCGGCGCTGGGGTCGAGCCCTATGACCCGGGACGCGTCCCCCGTCGCGCGCACCGCCTCGCGCCCGACCAGGCCGGTCCCGATGGCCACGTCGAGCACGTGCATGCCTTCGAAGAGCCCCGCCCGGAGCAGTGCCTCGCGCCGGTACCACCGTCCCCACCCGAGCGCCATGTGCCCTTCGATGCGGTCGTAGTCGGTTGCGGCCCTGTCGAACAGGTGACGAACGAACTCGGGCCTGTCCTCATCGCGACCGTAGTAGCCGGTGAGCGTCGGGTGCGGCGGCACGGGCTTCCCGGTTCGCTCGGGACTGCGGGAATTCATCGGCCGAGTGTAGCAGCCGCCCAACGGACACCGGAAAGAGGAGGAGTTGAGAGTCCGGCTCCCTCGTTCAGCCTTGACTCTCGGCTCCGAACTGCATCAGAACGTGGTGCCGATGGAGAACTGGAACATAGAGTGTTGCTCGTCGCGGAACGGGTTCGGGTTGATGCCGTAGATGAACCGTAGGGGTGCCTGGAAGACGGGCAGGAAGACCCGCAGTTCAGCCCCGTAGCTGTAGCGGAGCCAGCCGATGTCCCAGCCCTGGATCGCGTTCCAGGTATTGCCCCAGTCGGTGAACAGGATGAACTTGACGGGCCCGCCGACCTTGATCTGGTACTCCAGGTTGAGCTGCAGGAACCGGTCGCCGCCCTGCGCGACACCGTAGATGTCGTAGTAATAGGCGCCCGTCTTCGGGTTGCGGGGGATGATCGAGTAGTACTGGAAGCCGCGGATCGACCGCTCGCCACCCAGGCGGTAGAGGTCGTAGGTCGGGATCGGCACACCCATCATGGGTTTGATGAATCCAGCGCTGGCATTGAGGGCAAGGATGGTGCGGCGCCTGAGCGGGTGGTACAGAGACGCCCCCACCTCCGGGCGCCAGTAGTGAAAGTCGCCACCGAGTAACCCGCCCGCATAGCGCAGGCGTCCGTAGTACGTCAGACCCGAGCTCGGGTCGAAGGGGTCGTCGATGGTGTTGTACGCGTACGAGGGTGTTACCGACGAGGTCACGCCGCTGTACGTCACGTAGAACTTGTCCTCGGTCGGTGTGACCTTGGAGGGCGGCAGCAGAGGCAGACGGTGCGGGTAGGTCGGCACCACACCCGGGAAAAGGGTCCGAGAGGTGCTGTACTTCTGCTTCACGTCGTCGTAGCCGTACGAAACTGCGAACTGGCCGAAATCCCCGACCGAGACGCCCCAGACCACCGTGCCGCCCCGTGAGTTCCGAACGTAGTCACTCTGCGCGTAGGAGTACGCCGAGTAGTCGAGCGACGACTTGTAGATCGAGCCACCTATGAGCATGCGCTTGTCTAGGAAGTAGGGCTCGGAGAACGAGAGGGAGTAGGCGCTGCCGGTCTTGCCGATCTGCCCGCTCACGCCGATGCTCTCGCCGCGGCCGAGGAAGTTGCGGGTGCCGAAGGAGGCCTGCCCGAATAGGCCCTCGGTCTCGGAGTACCCGGCGCCGAACTGGACGTCGGTCCGTCCGGCCTCCTCTCCCTTGATCGTCACGTCGACACGCTTGTTCGGCTCGTCGAACTTGAACTCGACCGGGTCTTCCTTGAGCTTGAAGTAGCCGAGTTGGTTGACCTTGAACACGGAGCGCTTGAAGAGCGCCATGTTCATCCAGTCTCCCTCGATCAGGCGGACCTCGCGGCGCAGCACCTTGTCCTGGGTCTTGGTGTTGCCCACGAACTCGAGCCTGCCGAGACGGAACCGGTCGCCCTCGTAAACCTCCACGACCACGTCCACCGTGTCGGGCTTGGCCGATTCTTCCACCAGTGCCGGGTTGGTGTAGGCGTAGATGTAACCCCGTGACTGGTAGAGGGTGCGGAGAGATTCGTTGCCTTGCTCGATCTTGGAGTAGTTATAGATCTTTCCCGGTTTCACCTCGTAGAGCTTCCGCGCGGAAGCGGACTGGATCACGGTGTTCCCCTTGAGGCTCAGCGTCCCCATGCGGAACTGCTTGCCCTCTTGCACCGGGATGACGACCACCATGCGGTAGCCTTTCTCCTTCTGCGTCTTTGCCTCCGGCTTGTGGGCGATCAACTCGACCTTCGGCTCCCCGACGACAATGTCCTTGTAGCCGTGGTTCATGTAGAACTTCTTGAGGTTCTCGGAGTCCTCGCCCCACGTCTCCTTGTTCCAGATGAGCTTCTTTCCCCACAGGTGAAACAGCGACTTCTGCTTGGTCTTCTTGAGGGCTCCGCGAAGCTTCGAGTCCGAGTACACCTTATTTCCGACGAAATCGATCTTGCCGATCTTGATCTTCGCGCCCTCGTCGATCTGGAAGGTGACCTTGACCTGATTCGGCCCCGTCTCGCTGATGACAGGATCGACCACAGCACTCGCGTAGCCTTCCTTACCGTACTCGTCGAGCATCGCCTGCCGCAGCCGCTGGAGCTCGGAGGTGCGCAGAGGCACGTTGCGCTTGAGGCTGATGTTGGCGGTTTCCAGCTTCTCCCTGATTGTGGACGTCGAGAGCTTCTTGTTTCCGGTAAAGACCCACTCTGTGACCTTCGGGCGCTCCTTCACGGTGACGATCAGGCGGACCTTTCCCGGCGACATCTCCTCCGCCTCGACCTTGAGATCCTCCACCAGCCCCGAGTCCCAGAAACGGTGAAAGTTCTTGGCGATGGCTGCAGGGTCGTAGGTGTCACCCGCTGCCACCCCAAGGTAGTACTCGATGGTGTCCTCGTTGATCGTGCTCGCCCCGACGATCTTGACCTCGCCGATCGTCTGCTTCGCCGGCGCGTCGGCCGACGCGAACGAGGCGACCGCCGCCAGCAGAAGGGCGAGAGCTAGCGCTCGCAGACGCCCTCCAGGGCTGCAACGACGAGGCGGTCGTCTTTGACGCACGCACGGAGGGGCTCATCGCTCTGCTGCCGATGAGAGATGAGGTAGTCGGAAACCGCGTCCTCCAGGTGGCGCTGGACCGCGCGCCGTAGCGGTCGTGCCCCTGCGGACGGCTCGCCACCGGCGTGGGCGAGCAGCCACTCGATGGCATGGTCCGGCACGTCGAGGGTGATGCCGCGGCCCGCGAGGTGCGCCACCACATCACCGACCAGCAGGCGAGCCACCCCCCGCAACTGGTCCGACTGGAGTGGGTGAAAGACCACGATGTCGTCGAGTCGGTTGAGGAACTCCGGCGGGAACTGCCGTTTGAGCTCCCTGAGCACGACTTCTCGGATCTCGTGCTGGGTCGGAGCCCCCCCGCGCTCGGTGAAGCCCATCTGGGTGGCCCCCGCCAGCAGATCGCGAGTGCCGAGGTTCGAGGTCATGATGATCAGCGCGTTCTTGAAGTCGACCTGGTCCCCGTACGCGTCGGTGAGGAGGCCATCCTCGAGGATCTGCAGGAGGAGGTTCGCGATGTCGGGGTGCGCCTTCTCGATCTCGTCCAGCAGGATGACGGAGTACGGTTGACGCCGCACGCGCTCGGTGAGCTGTCCGCCCTCCTCGTACCCCACGTACCCGGGAGGCGAGCCGATCAGCTTGGAGACGGTGTGCTTCTCCATGTACTCGGACATGTCGAAGCGGACGAGGGCCTTCTCCGAGTGGAAGAGGAACCGGGCCAGCTGGCGGGCCGCTTCGGTCTTACCGACCCCCGAAGGGCCGAGGAAGAGAAACGACCCGATAGGGCGGAGTCCGCGCGTTACCCCAAGCCGCGAACGCCGTATCGCGCGGGCGATCGCGGAGATCGCTTCGGCCTGGCCGACGATGCGCTCCTGCAGGATCTCTTCCATCCGGGACAGGCGGCCGGCCTCGTCCTCGCGGAGAGTGGTGATCGGGATCCCGGTCCACGACGCAATGACCTCCTCCACGTCGGCACGCCCGACCTCTGCGGCGGGCTCCTCGGCCGGGCGGGCCTGCGAAAGACGCCTGATCTCACCGCGCAGCCCCAACTCCCGTTCGCGCAGCTTCACGGCGGCCTCGAAGTCTTTCGTCGAGATCGCCCGTTTCATCTCGCGCACCACACGGCCCGCCTCGCCCTGGATCTGGCGCAGCTCCTCGGTCGAGGCCGCGCCCCGCAGCTTCACGCGCGCGCCCGCCTCGTCCAGCACATCGATCGCCTTGTCAGGGAAGAAGCGGTCGGTTATGTAGCGGCCCGACTGGTCCACCGCCGCCCGCAGCGCCTCGTCCGTGTAGCGCACGTTGTGGAACTTCTCGTAGCGGTCGCGGACCCCCTGGAGGATTCCAAGCGTCGCCGGCTCGTCGGGTGGCTGCACCACGACCGGCTGGAAGCGCCGAGAGAGGGAGCGGTCCTTCTCGATGTACTTGCGGTACTCCTTCAGCGTCGTGGCCCCGATGCACGTGACCTCGCCGCGTGAGAGTGCGGGCTTGAGGATGTTGGCGGCATCCAGCGAGCCCTCGGCCGAGCCCGCCCCGATTAGAACGTGTAGTTCGTCGATGAAGACGATGATCTCGGGGTTCTCCTTGAGCTCCTTCAGGATCGCTTTGAGCCGCTCCTCGAACTGCCCGCGGTACTTGGTGCCCGCGACGACCAGCGAGAGGTCGAGCGCGAGGATGCGTCTGTCGGCCAGCTGGACCGGCACGCGGCCGCTCGCAATTCGTTGCGCAAGCCCCTCCACGATCGCGGTCTTCCCCACACCGGGCTCGCCAAGCAGAACGGGGTTGTTCTTGGTGCGACGCAGGAGAATCTGGACGATGCGGTCCACTTCCTGTTCACGTCCCACGAGTGGGTCGAAACCGCCCGATGCCGCGAAATCCGTGAGGTCGCGGGCGAACTCGGCGAGCGCCGCGAGTTCCCTCTTGCCCTTCCTGACCTCCCGCTCCCGCCAGATCTCTCCCAGCTCTTCCCGCACCGCGACCAGCGACATCCCGTGTGTCGCAAGAGCCCGCGCAGCGGAACATCCCTCGAGTCGGAGGACCCCCAGCAGCAGGTGCTCGTTGCCCACCGAAGGCTGTCCCAGCACTTCCGCCTCGTGGGCGGCCAGGAGAAGGATGCGTCGGCTGTCCTCGGCCAGCGGCAACTCGGCAGGCGTCTGGATCTCCGCACCACTCCCTACCGACGCCAGTTCGGCGCGCAGGTCGTCACTCGAGAGCTGGAACCGCTGGAGGAGCTGCTCAACGATCTCGTCGCTCTCGCGGAGCAGCCCGAGCAGCAGGTGCTCCGACGCAATGGCGCGTGCGCCCGACTGGGCGGCCTCGTAGCGGGCGAAGAAGAGCGTTCGCCGCGCCCTCTCGGTCAGATTCTCGAGCATGTCTCCTCGACGGCGGCCCCGGTCAGCCGGAGGATACGACCGCACCGGCTTGCCAGGGCCTCGTTGTGCGTCACGATAACACTCGTGAGTGACCGGCTCCCATGTAGCTCTTGCAGCAGGTCGAAAAGCCCCTCCGCGTTGGTTGCGTCCAGGTTTCCCGTGGGCTCGTCTGCAAGCAGCAGTTCGGGCCGGGCGACCAGCGCCCGCGCAACCGCGCCCCGCTGTTGCTCGCCCCCCGAAAGCTCGTCCGGGTAGTGATCGCGTCTCTGCTCGAGGCCCACCATCTGGACCAACGCGCGCGCCTCTTCGAGCGCGGCACGGCGGGGGCGCCCGGCGATCAGCAGAGGCATCGCCACGTTTTCCTCAAGTGAGAACTCCGGCAGCAGCGCGTGAAACTGGAAGACGAAACCGATGCGCCGGTTGCGCCAGTGCGCCCGCTCCTCGACGGAGAGCCGCGAAGCGTCGTCGTCGAAGAGCAGGAGCTCCCCGGCGTCTGGCCGGTCGAGCAGCCCGATGAGGTGGAGCAGCGTGCTCTTGCCAACGCCCGAGGGTCCGACCACTGCCACCATCTCCCCCTCTGTGACCGCGAGGTCGATCCCGCGCAGCACCTCGACACGCCGCTCGCCCGAGCCATAGCCCTTGCGCAGGCCAGACGCGCGCACAACCTCACTCATAGCGAAGACCGCCATCCGCTGCGGGGGGCTCTGCGGCACACCCCCCACCTCCCGCCGCAGAAGTGCCCCTCGAGCCCCCACGCTCGCGGGGAGTGAATCCCCGCTCGCTCGCACCGTACGACAGCGTGATCACTCATAGCGAAGCCCTTCTAAGGGGTCGCGCTTCGCGGCGGCACGGGCGGGCGCAAGCGAGGCGAGCAGCGCGGCTGCCAGCGATACGGCGAGCACGGCGACGACCGCGCCCGCGGTCACGCGGAATGGGACGTGCGAGACGATGAAGACCCCGCGTGGCAGAGGGAGGGCACGGGTCCGGTCCAGTATCTCTGCGACCACGCCGCCCGCCAACGTCCCGAGCAACCCGCCGAGCGCTCCGACGCCGAGGCCGAGCAGCAGGAAGAGGCGGCGCACCCGTGCGGGGGAGAGCCCGAGGGCCGTGAGAAGTGCCACATCGGCACGCTTCTCGGCCGCCAGCAGTGCCAGATTGCACAGCAGGTTGAGGGCGGCCACGACCATTACGAGCGCAACGCCGAACCCGATCATCACGCGCTCGAGCGTGAGGGCAGCCAGCAGCGGACGGTTCAGCTCCGCGAACGACACCACCTCCACCCCATCGGGGATCTCATTTTGCACATCTGATGCCACTCTCCACGCGTCGGCTGGCTTGTGTGCCCGCAGCGCGACTGAGCGGGCCCCTCCCAGCTGCAACAGGGCGGCCCCGAGGGACGTGGGAACGCGAACAACAGCCCGGTCGTCACCGGGTTGCACAGGGCCCACCGCGTCGACCGTCACCTTGCGGCGCAGTGGCATCGGGCCGAGGGGCGTGAGCACGAGCCTGGGGCTGGCGATCACGAGCTCGGACCCGGCGCCGATCGCCAGCCGGGCCGCGAGCACGCGGTTGACCTCTACACGGGACAGGGTGTCCACCGCCTCGAGTTCGGCCGGGACCGCACCGTCAGTCCCCAAGCACCACACCGCGCCACCGCTGACGGCGCGCACCTCCAGCTCGGGGTGGCGGGCACGGAGCGAGGCCAGCCAGTCACCAGCGGGCAGCGTGCGCCCGACGCGCGGGCGTAGCTCCGCGTGGATCCCACTCTCGGCGAGCTGCCTCCGGATGGTCGACTGGAAACCCTCCAGGAGGGAGAGCGTCAACACCAGCGCCATCGCCCCCAGAGCCATCGCCCCGAAGCTGATCGCGCTCACCGCCGCGACGTGGGTCCGCCGGCGCAGACCCAGCAGGTAGCGCCCCGCGACCTGCGTCAGCACCGACACCACCGCTCACTCCTTGGGGCGCAACAGCGGGAAAAGGATCACGTCGCGGATTGAGTGCGAGTCGGTCAGGAGCATGACCAGCCGGTCGATCCCTATCCCCTCGCCCGCAGTGGGAGGCATGCCGTGCTCCAAGGCGAGCAGGTAGTCCTCGTCCACGACCCCACCGCTGTTTCGCGCCTGCTCCTCGAAGCGGCGGCGCTGGTCGTCGGGGTCGTTCAACTCGGAAAAGGCGTTTGCAAGCTCAAGGCCACCGATGTAAAGCTCGAAGCGCTCGGTGAGCTCGGGCTCGCCCGGCTTGCGCTTGGCGAGAGGTGAGATGTCGGAGGGGAAGTCCACGATGAAGGTCGGGTCCTGGAGCAGGCTCTCGGCGGTGGCCTCGAAAAGCTCGGCGAGGAGCTTGCCGGACGTCAGTCGCGCACCGTCCTCCACACCGAACCTCTTCGCCGAGCCCTCCAGCTTCGCCCGTTCTCCGAGGTCCTCGGGGCGGAGGTCCGAGTAGGCCAGCACCGCCTCCCTCATCGAGAGCCGGCGCCAGGGCCGCTGCATGGTGAGTGTCGCGTCGCCCCACCGAACGGTGCTGCCGCCGACGACGTTCTGCACGATACCGGAGATCATCTCCTCGGTGAGAACGATGAGGTCCTCGTAGCTCGCGTACGCCCAGTAGAACTCCAGCATCGTGAACTCGGGGTTGTGCCTGGTGGAGATCCCCTCGTTCCGGAAGTTCCGGTTGATCTCGTAGACCCGCTCGAACCCACCCACGACCAGCCGCTTGAGGTAGAGCTCGGGCGCGATGCGCAGAAAGAGCTCCATGTCAAGCGTGTTGTGATGGGTCTTGAAGGGGCGTGCGACGGCCCCACCCGGGATCGGCTGCATCATTGGCGTCTCGACCTCGATGAAGCCGCGGGCGTCAAGAAACGCCCGGATCTCGCGCACGATCGCAGCCCGGGCCAGGAAAACCTTGCGTGAGTCCGGGTTGGTGGCGAGGTCCAAGTAGCGCTGGCGCGCGCGCAGCTCATGGTCGGCAAGGCCGTGCCACTTCTCCGGCCACGGCTGGAGCCCCTTGGCCAGGACCGTCACACGCTCGGCGCGAATGCTCAGCTCACCGGTGCGGGTGCGGAAAACCACGCCCTCCGCTCCCCAGAAGTCCCCGAGGTCCAGGGTGTCGAGCAGGGAGAAGCCCTCGTCACCGACAACGTCGCGCTTGAGGTACACCTGAATGCGGCCGTCGCCATCGGAGAGATCGACGAACGTCGCCTTACCGTGACTGCGGATCGCGGTGACGCGGCCACCGACCCGCACGCGCGAGGCCTGCGCGTCGAGAGCCGCAGCATCGAGGGCGGCGAAGCGCGCGACGATCTGGCTGACGCTGCCATCCACGGGGAAACGCGGCGGGTAAGGGTCGAGTCCGCGGCGGCGGAGCTCGTCGAGCTTGCCGCGGCGATGGGCTCGCAACGTCTCCAAGGGTTCCACGGCACCTCCGCGGGGCTTTCGGTCGTGCGCCAAAACGGCGCATTCTAGCACGCTGTGCGCGGTCCGATGGGCTCCCATGACCCTCGGCCGCAACCGTTTGCGCTGAACGGCTTGAACGTTCTCCGGCCGGTGCTAGTATCGCCGCACGGCAGAACCCAACAATCCTTGCGCGCTGCCGAGACTGGAGGGTGGCGTCGTGGGTCCGAACCGAACCGCAGCTACCGTGGCCCTGGCCTTCTTCGCCCTGGCCGGGGTCGTCTTCTCCGCAGTCTCGACCTACGACTACGCGGCGTTCCTCGATCGCCAGGTGCACGCGATCACGTGCTCGTTCGTGCCCGGAATCGGCGCGCCGGACACCACCGGCTCCTCGGGGTGCCACGCGGTTTTGATGAGCCCGTACTCGGCGGTGTTCCGAACGTGGACGTGGGGCGGCCTCCCGATCGCGCTCCCGGCGCTCGCGGTGTTCGCCTTCCTGCTCTTCAGGGCCGTCGACCTCCTGGCGAGGGGCCGTACCGGCGACGCCGACGAGGCCCGCTTCACGGTGGCAGCAACGCTCCTGCCGCTGCTGGTGTCGGTGGTCTATTTCCTGATCTCGATCCTGCGGGTGGGTGCCGTGTGCAAGCTCTGCGTCGGGACGTACCTCGCCTCGATCGGCGCCTTCGCCGCCGCGGTCGTGACGTACAGGCAGGCCGCTCGCGGCGCCGCGGCGACCGTTCCCTGGGGCAGTTATGCCGCCTACTTCCTGGAGGGCGTCGCGTTCGTGTTCGTGCCTGCGCTGCTATATCTCGGACTCAAACCCGTTTATGCAGGCGCCATTGGCGGCTGCGGAGGGCTGCTACACCCCGAGGATCGTTACGGGGTGAGGGTGAAGTTGACGAGTCCCCCCGGAGGCATCCCGGCGATCGAGGTGCTCGACCCGCTGTGTCCGGCGTGCAAGGGGTTCTCGCAGCGGCTGGCGGCGAGCGGGCTGGGAAGTCGGCTGTCGCGCGAACTCGTCCTCTTCCCTCTCGACAAGGAGTGCAACTGGATGGTCAGCGAGTCGCTGCACCCCGGAGCGTGCGCGGTCTCCGAGGCCGTGCTTTGCGGTGGGGTGCAGGCGGACCGGGTCCTCGAGTGGGCGTTTGATCATCAGGCCGAGC
>DATKMD010000058.1:0-43265 GCA_035542075.1 Thermoanaerobaculaceae bacterium | reverse complement strand
CTTGATCAAGATGTTGGAGAGGGAGGGAACGCGCAGCGGTGGGACCTCGAGGAGAAAGTCGGACCCTCGTCCGGGGATCAACCGCGCCGCGGCCCACCCGACCCCGAACAGCGTCCCCGCCACCACGCCGCTCCAGATCAGAGTGCCGGCCGGGGCCATCGAGCCGAGCATCGCCAGGATCACCCCGAGTTGCGCCGAGCACGGCACTCCCAGAGCGAGAAGCAACGTGACCAGCACGCGCTCCTTCTTGCTCGGCAGGATGCGCGTCGTGAGCGTGGCCATGGTGTCGCACCCGAGCCCGAGGATCATCGGAAGCACCGCCTTGCCGTTCAGGCCCATGCCGCGGAAAACCCGGTTCACCATGACGGCCAGCCGCGGAAGGTACCCCGAATCTTCCAGCACGCCGAAGAAGATGAAGAACGTTCCCACCACCGGCAGAACGATCGCGATCGCGTACGTCAGCCCCATGGTCACGAGGCCGTACGGACCGACGACCAAGTTGCGCAGCCACCCCCAGGGCAGAAACCTCGCCGCAGCGGAGGTCGCCACCGGATTGATCACTTTCCCGAAGAGGCCGTTCTCCACCAGACTCACGAGGGTGCCGGCACCAAACACACCCACGAAGGCGTACGCGAGGAGAAGCACCGCCGCCAGTACCGGCACGCCCCACACCGGGTGCATGGAGAGTGCACCCAGCCGGTCGCGGAGCGTGCCGCGACGTGCGCGCTGAACGTGAAATACCTGTCGCAGCAGCTCCGCCACGGCCCGGTGTCGTGCCCGGGAGATCGCGGTTGCTGCGCTGACGCCGAGCGCGCGCTCGAGGTCGGCCCGTAGCTGCGCGATGCGCGCCGCTCCGCCCTCCGGGAGAGAAAGCAGCAACGGACCCGTCGCGCTGTGGTTGTCCGACAGCAGCATCAGGGCTGCCGCGCGCCGGGCATCGCCCAGTTCCTCGCGAAGCAGCGTCGCTACTTCCAGCGCTGCGTGCTCGACGACCGCCGGGTACGTGCACTGGAGGCGGGCAACTGTGGCCTGCGTGAGGCGCCCCCGGATCGTGTCGAGGCCCGCGTTCCGGATCGCCGTTGCGGGGATGACTGGGATCCCGAGGCGCTGCTCAAGCTCCGCCGCCTCCACCCGCACGCCGAGATCGCGGGCTTCGTCCTGCAGGTTCAGGACCAGAAGCTGCCTCCGTCCGAGTTCCGCGAGCTGTATGGTGAGGTAGAGGGCGCGACGGAGGTTCTTGGTGTCCCCGACCTGAAGCACTACCGCATCGGGTTCGGTGAGTAGGAGGTCGCGTGCGACACGCTCGTCGTCAGAGCTGGGCGTCAGGGAGTTGGTACCCGGGGCGTCGATGACATCAGGCCCACCTGGGACCGACAGTGCCCGGCCGCGCGTGATCTCCACCGTCGTTCCGGGGTAGTTGGCCACCGTCACGTAGGTTCGAGTGAGAGCCCCGAAGATGACGCTCTTGCCAACGTTCGGGTTGCCAACCAGTACGACGGCAGGCTGGATTGGGCGTTGCGCGAGGTCTGGTGCGCGGCTCATATCGGCGGACAACGGCCCGGGTCACGGGCCGGATGTCACCGTGAGTGTGCGCCGCAGGGAGGGGTTTGTCAAGTATACTTAACAATCAAGGAGAAAGCGTCGCTTCGGGACAGCGGGGCGGCTACTCGTTGCGCTGGCACTCCGCGCACAGCCCCTGGATCTGGAGGCTGTAGAAGCTCGGCCGGAAGCTGTGTTCGAGGCACACCTGCCGCTGGCGCTCATCGAGGTCGGCGTCGTAAAACTCGATGATCCTGCCACATCCGGTGCACACCATGTGATCGTGGCGCTTGCCGGGTGTGACGCGCTCGTACACGTAGTGCTCCCTCCCGAGTCGCGACTTGCGGGCGAGCCCGCACTGAACGAGCAGGTCCAGGGTGCGGTAGATCGTGGCGCGCGACACCCGCTTGCTCTGGTTGCGGAGCTGGAACAGCAGTGAGTCCGCGTCCAGGTGCCCGGTGGAGTTGAAGAGCTCATCGAGGAGCATGAGACGCTCCTTCGTCACCTTCAGGTTGTTGTCACGCAGGTACTGGACGAAGAACTTCTCAGCTCGTTTCATCGTTGCCTCCGGTTGCGCGTCTCAATATCACCAGCCGGCAACGCTAGACGGTTCAACCCCGCGTGTCAAGAGGGTGCCTCAGCCGACCTGTCTGGTCGCGTCATGTGCACCGGTCCCTCCAACATGCCTCCCTCATCGACCACCAGCGTAGGAGCGAAAACCTCGGCGAACACTCTCCCGGTCCCGTGAACCACCACGCGCTCCTTCACCCGCACGGTCCCGCGCACGGTCCCCGCCACCACCAACCGCCCCACCGCGACTTCGCCCTCCACCACACCACCCTCGCCCACCAGCAGTTCGTGCTCGCTCGAGATCGTCCCGCTCACGTGTCCGTGAACTCGCAGCAGGTCCGAGAAGGCCACCTCACCCTTGATGCTGCAACCCTGATCCAGAAACCCGTTGAGCGTTCCGTGGCTCTTCTTCATCTCTTCTCCCGTGTGAGTTGCCGGAACAGACGGATGAGTTCGTCCTCGCTCGCAAAGCGCAGGCGGATCTCGCCTCCCCTGCGACGACGGCGGATCTCCACCGGCACGCCGAGCGAAAGCGACAGGCGATCCGCCGCTTCCCTGGTCTCGGGATCGACCGTCCGCCGAGCCCTCGCGGCTCGGGGCTGGAGGTGACGCTCGAGGTCCCGAACGCTCCACCCCTCCCGCACGCAGCGCCGCGCGAGCGCCGCCTGACGCTCGGCCCCGCCGGCGCCGACGAGCGCACGCGCGTGCCCGGCGGAAAGCTCCGCCCGATCCACCAACTCCTGCACCTCGAGTGGGAGCTGCAGGAGGCGAAGAGCGTTGGCCACCGTGGAGCGCTCCTTGCCGACCCGGCGCGCGATCTCCTCCTGAGAGAGGCCCAGTTCCGAGCGCAGGTGGTGGTAGGCGCGCGCCTCCTCGATTGGGGTCAGATCCTCCCTTTGCAGGTTCTCGATCAGCGCAAGGGCCAGTTGGTCCGCGTCCCCGGCGGTTTCGCGCAACACCGCCGGGATGCGCTCGAGCCCGGCCAGACGCGCTGCCCGCCATCGGCGCTCGCCCGCGATGAGCTCGTACCCACCCGTCGGGGCCCGGCTCACCACCACCGGTTGCAGGACCCCGTGCTGCCGCACCGATTCGGCCAGCTCCTCCAGGCTTGCCTCGGAGAACTGCCGCCGCGGCTGGAGCGGGTTGGGGTGGATCTCCGCCACCGGCAGCTCCGCCACCCCGGCGCTCCGGGGCGAAGGCACCTCGGGGATCAGCGCGGCAAAGCCCTTACCCAACGCGGACCGCTTCATTCGTCCTCCGTCGCTCCAGCAGCTCCTGGGCGAGGCCGAGATACGCCTGGGCACCCCGGGACCGGATGTCGTACTCCAGGATGGTGCGGCCGAACGACGGCGCCTCGGCCAGCCGCACGTTGCGCGGAATGACCGTCCGGAAAGCCAACTCGCCGAAGAACCGCCGCACCTCGGCTACTACCTGATGTGAGAGCGTCACCCGCTCGTCGTAGAGCGTCAGCACGGCTCCGTCCACCGCGAGCGTGGGGTTCCAAGCCGCGCGCACCCGCTCCAGCGTCCGCATCAACTCGCTCACCCCTTCGAGGGCAAAGTACTCACACTGGATCGGGATCAGCACCGCGTCGGCTGCGGCCAGGGCGTTGACGGTCAGAATCCCCAGCGATGGCGGGCAGTCGATCAACACCCACTGGTGGTCGGTGGGCGAGGTCGCGAGAGCCACCCGCAGTCGCTCGCCCCGCCTCGGGTCGCCGAGCAACTCCACCTCTGCCCCCACCAAGTCGCGCTTCGAGGGAAGCAGGTCGAGCCCCGGGAAGCGCGTGCTGACCGTGGCGTCGCGCAGCGGCACCAGACCTTCCAGGACCTCGTACGAGGTGACGCCGTTCCCCTCCCACCCCAGACCCGAGGTGCAGTTCGACTGGGGGTCGAGGTCGAGGGCGAGCACGGTCTGCTCGACCGCCGCCAACGCTGCGCCCAGGTTCATCACCGTGGTGGTCTTCCCGACCCCGCCTTTCTGGTTGGCTATCGCCACAACTCGTTGACGCTTCACAACTTCTCCCAATGTTTCACGTGGAACATCGACGCCACACCGCCAGGTTCCCCCGCGTCGGATCCGGCAGCGCGAAGGTTAACACACGCCCCTCCGGCACCTTGCGGTCCAGCTCGGCGGCGTTCGCCTTGCTGGTCCACCACAGCCAGGTTCCCTCCGGGTGCAGGAGGCGTGTCGCATGCGGGAGCCACGCCCCCACCTCGACACCCCGAACCGTTCCGACCGTGTAGCCGCTCCCGCGGTGCTCGCTCACCTGCTCCCGCACCACCTCCGCCGGCAGTTCGAGCTCCCGGACAACCTCCCGCAGGAAAGCCCACCGCCGCTCGCGCGGCTCCAACAGCACCCCGTGAACTTTTGGCCGAGCGAGCAGCAGGGGGACTGCCGGAAAGCCGTTCCCACTCCCGACGTCCAGCAGGGTGCCGGACGCGTCTACCCATGGCAACGCCGCCAGCGACTCCAGGACGTGCCCGGCCAGCAACTCTTCCTCATCCATGTCACCGACGAGATCTACGGCGGCGTCCCAGCGTCCGAGCAGCTCGAGGTACACCGCAAGCGCCGCGGCGACCCCGGTCTGGATCCCGACCGCCTGCAGCCGGCCCGCCCACGCCTCCCGCCCACGACCCCGCCACGTGGTCACTTCGCCGGCTCGGCCCCCGCCATCATCTTTTCGGTCAGTACCTGCTGCCCGATCGTGAAGATGTTGTTGATCAGCCAGTACAGCACCAAGCCCGACGGGAAGCTCATGAACATAAAACCGAAGATGAACGGCATCAACATGAACATCCGCCGCTGCGCGGGATCCCCCATCTGCGGCGCCATGCGCTGCTGGAGCACCATGCTGGCGGTCATCAGGATCGGCGTGATGTAGGTCGGGTCCTTGGCCGCCAAATCCTTGATCCAAAACACGAACGGCGCCTGGCGCAGCTCGATCGCATAGGCGAAAAGGGAGTACAGAGCCCACAGGATCGGCAGCTGCACGAGCATTGGCAGGCACCCACCCATCGGGTTGACGCCCTCCTGCTTGTAGAGCGCCATCACCTCCTGGTTCATCCGCGCCCGCACGTTGGGATCCTTCTTGGCGCGCTCCTGATAGCGGTCCTGGATCGCCTTCATCTTGGGTTGCAGCGCCTGCATCCGCTTCATCTGCACCGCGCTCTTGTGATTCAAGGGAAAGAGGAGGAGGCGGATCCCCGCCGTCAGCACGATGATTGCAACGCCCCAGTTCCCCACGAACGAGTGGATCCAGCGCAACGCGGCCAGGAACGCAACCGACAGGAAACCGAAGATCCCGAACGAGAGCGTTTCCTCAAGCCCGCGCCCGTACCCCACCAGGGTGCTCCGTTCCTTGGCCCCGGCGTAGAGCGTCCCGCGCACCACGCCTCCCGATCCGACGACCACCACCTCTGGAAGCCTCACCTGCGGACGCCCGGTGGTTCCCGCCCCCACCAATCCCTCGCTCACCCCTGCGATCCGGACCTCGTCCACGCCACCCGATGGCAACAGCGCCACCAAGAAGTACTGGTCCTCCACGCCGGCAAAGTCGATCGGTCCGCGCACGAGCTTCGGCCCATCGAGCTTGGCCGCGTTCACGCGCTCGAGCTTTCCCGCGACCCGCACCGCCGCGTCCGATCCGCCGAAGCGTCCCTGCTGTTCGGGCTTCAGCCCCTTCTGCAGGCCCGCCGCCACGACCACCCCGGCGCGCGCCGGTTCGCCCCCCGCGCGCACCTCCACCTCAAGCGCGTACTTCCCCCCACCGACGCTCAGGTGTTTCTCGACCCAGTTTCCCTTCCCGTCGCTCCACCGCAGATCGATCCGCCCATTCCCCCGCTCGACCTGGTAGAGCTCGTCGTTCCAGGGACCAGGTGCCCCTGCCGAGAGCGGCGCCGCCACACCGGAGAGCACCAACTCGAGCGGCGCGCCCGCGCCGTCCTTGTACTCCGAGAGAATCAGCGAGGTCAGCACGCCCCCTCGCGGGTTCACCGCACCGTGCCACCCGTCCCCCCCGACGGCAACCTCAGCGGCATCCTGCCCGATCATCGCAGGCACCGCCGGTGCCGCTGGCTGCTGCGGCTGGGGTGTCGCCACCGGAGCGGCCGCGGAGCCCGGTTGGGTTGCCGAAGGCGTACTCATCGCGGGTGGAGCCGCACTCGGCCCTGCCGGTTGCCGGGGCGGCGCGAACAGCGAGAACCAGAGGATGATGACCACACCCGACAGCAGCGCCGCCAGTAAGACTCTCCTCTCCATCTACCGTCCCCCTCTGCGCGCCGGCACCGGGTCGTACCCGCCCGGGTTCCACGGGTGACAGCGTGCCAGACGGCGCACACCCAGCCACACGCCCTGCGGCAGCCCGTGCTCCGCGATCGCTTCCCGCATGTACTCCGAACACGTTGGCTGGAAGCGGCACGCTGGCGGGAGCAGTGGCGAAAGCCACCGCTTGTATGCCGCCAGTACGGCCATCACGAGGCGGGCGGTCGGACCCCCTGCAGGAGCTTGCTCAGGCACCGTGCGAAGTCCTCCACCAACTCACCCCAGACAGCTGCGGCGCACCCCTGCCGCACGTTGACCACCAGGTCCCCACCCCAACCGGCGAGCAACTGCCGATTCGCGCGAAACACCTCGCGAACGCGCCGGCGCGCCCGGTTACGCACCACCGCACCGCCGATCTTCCGCGTTGCGGTGATTCCCAGGCGGCATACCTCACCTTGCCGGGTGAGGCCAAAGACCACCAGGTACCGTCCCACCACCTTGACGCCACCGGCGTAGACACGCTGAAACTCCGCGCGTCGCAGCAGTTTGTCCAGATCCCCCTCGCGTGGCTCAAACGGTCAGGCGCTTGCGCCCCTTGCGGCGGCGCGCCGCGAGCACCCGCCGCCCCATGGGCGTACTCATCCTCGCCCGGAAGCCGTGGGTCTTCTTCCGCCGCCGGTTGTTCGGCTGAAAGGTCCGCTTCATGCTGTCACCCCTTGCTGCCCCCGACCGTCAGGTTGCGGGGAATGCGCAGTGTACTTTGCCGCCTGCTCGCGGTCAACCGTTCGCTGTGCTAAGCTCCGCGGGCCCTTTTGGGCAGTGTGAAACATGCCTTCAAGCGACCTCTGGTCCGGCGTCCAGAGCATCCTGCGAACTCGACTCTCACCCGACGACTTCGAGGTCTGGTTCGCCCCGCTCGGCGCACGCTTTTCCGCCGACCGGCTCACCTTGGTCGCGCCCTCCCGTGTGTACGCCGACTACATCCACGATCACTTCCTCTCGGTTCTCCAGGAGTGCGCCTCCCAGGCGGCCGGGCACGAGGTGACCGTGTCGCTGGACATCGCCGGCGACAGCCAGACCGCCGTGCCGGCGCACCGGGGCGCTCCGCTCAAGCCCCGCTACACGTTCGCCGCGTTTGTTCCGGGTCCCTCCAACCAGTTCGCCCGCGCGGCCGCCCAGTCGGTCGCCGAGAACCCGGGGCGCGCGTACAACCCCCTCTTCCTGTACGGCGGCTCGGGCCTCGGGAAGACCCACCTCCTGCATGCCATCGGGAACGAGATCCTGGCGCGCAACCCGCGCAGCCGCGTCCGCTACGTCCCCACCGAGAACTTCGTCAACGAACTCATCAACTCGATCCGCCTGCAGCGTATGGCTGCGTTCCGCGAGGCCTACCGCTCGATTCACACCCTCCTGCTCGACGACGTTCACATCCTGGCCGGCAAGGAGCGAACCCAGGAGGAGTTCTTCCATACATTCAACGCCCTTCACGAGGCCGGCCATCAGATCGTGCTGACCTCCGATACCTCTCCGGCGACGATTCAGGGTCTCGAGGAGCGCCTGCGGACACGCTTCGTGTGGGGTTTGGTGGCCGACATCCAGCCTCCGGACCTCGAAACCAAGTGCGCGATCATCCGCGAGAAGGCTCACACCGAGGGGGTCGACCTTCCCGACGACGTCGTGCTCTATATCGCGCGCCGCGTGCGGGAGAATGTCCGGGAGCTCGAGGGGTACCTCAACCGGGTGATCGTCTACTGCACCCTCACCGGGCAGCCCGCCACCCTTGAGACCGTCCGCAACGCGCTCACCCCGCTCCTCCCCGAGGAGCGGCACGCCACTCCCTCCGACATCATCCGCTTTGTCGCCCACCACTACGGTGTCAAGGTGGCCGACCTCAAGGGCCGCGACAACCGGCGTTCCGTCGCATTTCCCCGCCAAGTGGCGATATACCTGGTCCGCGAGATCCTGCAACTCTCCTACCCGGAGATCGGGAAGCTCTTCGCAAAACACCACTCAACCGTCATGTACTCGGTGGAGACGATCACCGAGGAGCGGCGCTCCAACCCCTCATTGGACGCGACGCTCACCACGTTTGTGGAACACTTCCGATAGCCTGCGGAAAAGCCAGGGCCCAGGGATTGCGGGCCGCTCTTTTCCGCACCCTTCCACAACCCGGCATCCGCAGATCCCTTCCGCTCAACCCTTGCGAAACCAGACCCCTACCACCCCGACCATGCTCCTCCACACCCTCGACGACTACTACGAAAGCCTGTACAATCCTCCTGCTTCGTAGCAGCAGGCGGGAGACCAGCAAATGGACGTGACCCTCAATCGCGCGACCGTGCTCGAGGAACTCCAGCTGATCCAGGGGGTCGTCGAGCGCCGCACCACGATCCCTATTCTCTCCAACGTTCTCCTCACCGCGGAGGGGGATCGTCTCCACCTCGCGGCCACCGACCTCGACGTGACGGTTTACACGCAGTGCTCGGCGGTGGTGCGAAAAGAGGGACGCACGACGATTCACGGCAAGGTGTTCTTCGACCTTGTGCGTTCGCTGCCTGCCGACACCCTAGATCTCTCCTGGAAGGAATCGCGCGTCGAGGTCCGCTCTGGCAGTTTCAACTCGCAACTGGCGAGCTTGGATCCGGCGGATTTTCCCACGCTGCCCGAGGTACCAGATGGTCAGGGGTTCGCGGTTGACCTGACGACGCTGCGCCGCCTGATCGACCGTTCGGTATTTGCGGTCTCGGCCGAGGAGGGTCACTTCCAGTACAACGCGGCGCTGCTGCTGATCTCGCCCAAGTTCCTGGAGATGGTCGCGACCGATGGCCACCGCCTCGCCTGGGTGAAGGCTCCACACGGCTCGGGGGCGCCTCCGTTTGAGCACCAACTGCTGCCCCGCAAGGTGCTCAACCAGTTGCGTCACCTCAGCGCGGAGGCGGACGCACCGCTGTACGTCGCCCGCGGGGAGAACCACCTCGCGTTCCGGCTCGGTGACCGTGTGCTGCTTTCGCGCGTCCTTGAGGCGCGCTTCCCGCAGTACGAGCGTGTGCTGGTGCGCGACAATCCCCACCGGGCGCAGGTGCAGCGCCAGGAGCTCGCGTCGGCGTTGCGGCGCGTGGCGCTTCTCGCCAGCGAACGGACCCATGGCATTCAGATGCAGTTCGAGAAGGATGCGATCGCGCTGGCCTCGGTCGGCTTTGACCTCGGTCAGGCGGCGGAAGAGGTGTCCTGCAGCTACGCAGGCCAATCGCTGAAGGTGTTCGTGAATGCGAACTACCTGCTCGATTTTCTCAACGCCGTTGAGGTCAAGGAGATCGAGCTGCAGCTCCGCGACGCGGACGGGCCCATCGTGATCACGCCCATGGGCGAGGATGCGGCGGGCGGAGAGTGTCTCTACGTCATCATGCCGATCCGTCTGTGACGGCGTGCTCCTCAATCGCATTTCCCTGATTGGCTTTCGCAACCTTTCGGCGCAGGAGCTGGAGTTTCGCCCCGGCCTCACGGTGATCGTGGGCCCTAACGGTTCCGGCAAGACCAACCTCCTGGAGGCACTGGCGGTCCTGGGAAACCTCGCGTCGTTTCGCCCCGGTCCGCCGCTTGCGTGGGTGCAGAGGGGCGCGCGCGGGTTCACCCTGACCGGGGCGGTCGTGCGCGCCGGCGCGCCCGTAGAACTCAGGCAGGAGGCACGGGTCGGACGCACCCTGGCGAGGAGCCTGTTCCGGGGTGCCAGGCGGCTGGGAGCCGCGGAATACCTGGAACTTTTTCCGGTGACCACGCTGTCCGGTCACGACCGCCAGTTGGTGTGGGGTGCGCCCGAGGACAGGCGACGCTTCCTCGACCGTCTCTGCTTCCAATTGCACCCGGAGGCGCTCCCGGCGCTGCAGCGCTACCGGAGGGCGCTGCGACAGCGCAACGCCCTCCTGGGCGGTGGTGGGCGGGATGACGAGTTTGAGGCTTTCGAGCACGATCTCGCGTTCCTGGGGGCGCGCATCGTGGGGTTCAGGCAGGCGGCGGTGGATGGTCTCGAGAGGCACCTGGGCGAGGAGTTGGAGGCCCTTGGCTGGGCCCTTTCTCGGCCTGTTTTGCGGTATAATTCGCCAGATGGCGTCGCGGTCGCAGAAGCCGCGACCCTGGCGGCTCGCCTGCGCGCCGCGCTTGCGGCCTCGCGCCGCCGGGAGCGCGCACGCGGCCACACGGCCGTGGGGCCGCACCGCCACGACTTGGCTCTCACCGTGCAAGCCGCCCCGGCCAGAGAGGTGCTGTCCGCAGGACAGGGGAAGCTCCTGGCCACGGCGCTGAAGCTCGCGGCGATGGCGCTGGTCATGGAGGTGAGGGGGCCAACCCCCACCGTGGTCTTTGACGACGTTGACACCGAGCTCGATGCCGCGGTGCTGCGGCGGGTGCTCGGTCGGCTGCAGGGAGGCGCGCAAGCGCTGCTCTCCTCGGCGCACGAGGAGATGGTGCTGCCGCACCTGGCGGGGGGCACGGTCTGGCGGATGCGTGCCGGGACCGTGGAGGTGGTGGCGTCTGGAGGGGAGTGAAGGTTGACAGGAAAAATCTACGATGCCGAGAGCATCAAGGTCCTCAAGGGGCCGGAGGCGGTTCGCAAGCGGCCCGGCATGTACATCGGCGACACCGACGACCTCTCGGGGCTGCACCACATGGTGTGGGAGGTGGTGGACAACGCCGTTGACGAGGCACAGGCAGGGTTTGCAACCCGCATTTCAGTGCGGATTCACACCGACAACTCGGCCACCGTCGAGGACAACGGGCGCGGCATCCCAGTGGACACCCACAAGGAGAGCGGGCGCTCCGCCGCGGAAGTCATCATGTGCGAGCTGCACTCGGGCGGCAAGTTCGACAACAACGCCTACAAGGTCTCGGGAGGTCTGCACGGGGTCGGCGTGTCGGTGGTCAACTTCCTCTCGGAGTGGCTGCGTCTGGAGATCCGCCGCGACGGCGGTGTGTGGGAGCAGGAGTATCACCGGGGTGTTCCGGTGGCGGACCTGCGGCGGGTCGGCAACTCGAGCAAGACCGGCACGGTGGTCAGCTTCAAGCCCGACCCGGAGATCTTTTCGATCCTCGAGTTCCACCATGATCTGCTGGTCCAGCGGTTGCGCGAACTGGCGTTCCTGAACCCGGGTCTGGTGATTCGTTTCTACGACGAGCGCAACGGTGGCGAACAGGAGTTCCAGTTCAAGGGCGGAATCGCGGCGTTCGTCGAGTACCTGAACCGCGCCAAGAACACACTGCACTCCAAGCCGATCCAACTCGTCGAGGGGAACGAGGAAAGCGAGGAGATCGCCATTGCACTGCAGTGGCACGATGGCTACACCGAAAACGTCCTTCCGTTCACGAACACGGTCTACAACGCGGACGGCGGCGCGCACCTCTCGGGGTTTCGGTCTGCCCTGACCCGAACGATCAACACTTATGGCCAGACCAACAACCTGCTGAAGAACCTCCCTGAAGGCCTCACCGGTGAGGACGTGCGCGAGGGGCTCACCGCGGTGCTGTCCGTGAAGATACGGGACCCCAAGTTCTCCTCCCAGACGAAGGACAAGCTGGTCTCGTCCCACGTGAAGGGATGGGTCGAATCAGTGGTGAACACGCGTCTGGCGGAGTACTTCGAGGAGAACCCACCGATCGCGCGCCGCATCGTGGGGAAGTGCGTGGAGGCGGCGCGCGCCCGCGAGGCGGCACGGAAGGCACGCGAGTTGACGCGCCGGAAGGGCGCACTCGACAGCTCCTCACTTCCCGGCAAGCTGGCGGACTGCCAGGAGAAGGACCCGGCCGGTGCCGAGCTGTTCATGGTCGAGGGGGACTCGGCCGGGGGCTCGGCCAAGCAGGGTCGCGACCGTCGCTTCCAGGCGATCCTGCCGCTGCGGGGGAAGATCCTCAACGTCGAGAAGGCGCGCTTCGACAAGATGCTTTCAAACCAGGAGATCAGGACGATCATCCAGTGCCTGGGCACGGGGATCGGGACCGAGGACTTCGACGTCGCCAAGGTGCGCTACCACAAGATCATCATCATGACCGACGCGGATGTGGACGGCGCGCACATTCGGACGCTTCTGCTGACGTTCTTCTTCCGTCATTTCCGGCCGGTCATCGAGCGCGGGTTCCTCTACATCGCGCAACCGCCTCTCTACAAGGTGGCACACAAGAAGGAAGAGCGCTACCTCAAGGATGACCCCGAGCTGTCATCGTTTCTGCTCGATCGGCTCTCTGACGGCGCCACGCTGACCCTCGCCGGCAGCGGGCGCACCCTCAAGGGCAAGGATCTCAAGGACGCCATCCGCCGGCTCGAGCGTACGCTCGAGCATGTGGAGCGCCTCGACCAGCGCGGGTGGCCGCGCGACCTGGTGATGGCGATGCTGCGCCAGGGTCTCGGGAAGCGTGACCACCTCGCCGATGGCAAGCTGATGGACGCTTTCGCGGGCGAGCTGCGCGAGGAGTACGAAGATGCGGTGACCGTCGAGGACGAGGAACACGGGGTGAAGCTCGTGCGGGTCACCTACAACAAGAACGGTCGGAAGCGGATGGTCGAACTCGGCTTCGACCTGCTGCGCACCTACGAGTACAACCAACTGCTCGACCTCCACAGGCACCTGAAGGAGTTCGACGTTCCGCCGTTCCACCTCGAGTTGGAGGGCGTCAAGGAGACCTACGAGTCGGTCGACGAGTTGGTCGGGCGGGTGTACGAGAGCGCGCGCCACGGTCTCTCGATCCAACGCTACAAAGGACTGGGCGAGATGAACCCTGAGCAACTGTGGGGCACGACCATGAACCCAGAGACACGCCGCTTGCTCCAGGTGCGGGTCGAAGACGCAGCGGAAGCCGACGAACTCTTCACCGTGCTGATGGGCGACGCGGTCGAGCCGCGGCGGGCGTTCATCGAGCAGAACGCCCTCGAGGTTGTCAACCTGGACATCTGAGAAAGAGGACCGACCGACAATGACTGACACGCTGCTTGCCCGGGAGGATCGGGTCCCGGTCGCGATCGAGAAGGAGCTGAAGCGCTCCTACCTCGACTACGCGATGAGCGTCATCATCGGCCGAGCACTGCCCGATGTGCGCGACGGGCTGAAACCGGTACATCGCCGCATCCTCTTCGGGATGTCGGAGCAAGGGAGCACGGCCGGCAAGCCATACAAGAAGTCGGCGCGAATCGTGGGCGACGTCATGGGGAAATACCACCCGCACGGGGACGCCGCGATCTACGACGCTCTGGTTCGCATGGCACAACTCTTCTCGATGCGGCACGTCCTCGTCGACGGGCAGGGAAACTTCGGGTCGGTGGACGGGGACAACGCGGCGGCCATGCGGTACACCGAGGTCCGCCTCGCCCGGCTCGCCGAGGAGATGCTCGGCGACGACCTCGAGAAGGAGACCGTCGAGTGGCTGCCCAACTACGACGGGTCGCTGAAGGAGCCCGCGGTTCTCCCCTCGAAGTTTCCCAACCTCCTGGTCAACGGTTCTTCGGGGATCGCGGTCGGGATGGCGACCAACATCCCACCCCACAATCTGGGTGAGGTCATCGACGCGACGGTTGCGTTCGCCCGCAACCCCGCGATCGGCGTCGAAGACCTGATCAAGCTGATCCCGGGCCCGGACTTTCCGACTGCCGGCATCATCCGCGGGACCGCCGGGATCCGGGAGGCCTACACGACCGGGCACGGCTCGATCCAGATGCAGGCGCGGGCGCGCATCGAGCACCAGAAGAAGGGCGACCGGGTCGCGATCGTCGTCAGTGAACTGCCGTATCAGGTCAACAAGGCGCGCCTGGTCGAACGGATCGCGGAGCTCGTCCAGGACAAGGACATCGAGGGCGTCTCGGACCTGCGCGACGAGTCGGACCGCGACGGCGTCCGGATCGTGGTCGAGTTGAAGCGCGACGCGGTGCCGCAGGTCGTGATGAACCAACTGTTCAAGCTCACCCCGATGCAGACGAGCTTCGGGATCACGTTCCTGGCGATTGTGGACAACCAACCGCGGGTGCTGACGCTGCCCGAGATGCTGGGCCACTTCCTCGAGCACCGCAAGGAGGTCGTGACGCGCCGCACGCGCTTCGACCTGGCACGTGCCGAGGAGCGCGCGCACATTCTCGAGGGGCTGGTCATCGCGCTCGATCATCTGGACGACGTGATCAAGACCATCCGTGCGGCGGCGGATCCACCGTCGGCGAAGGCCGCGTTGATGGAGAAGTTCGGGCTTTCCGACCCGCAGGCACAGGCGATCCTGGAGATGCGCCTGCAGCGGCTCACTGCCCTCGAGCGCGACAAGATCATCAGCGAGCACAAGGAGGTGCTGGCGCTCATCGCGCGGCTGAGGGCGATCCTCGCCTCGGAGAAGCTTGTGCTCGACATCGTCATCGGGGAGCTGGAAGAGTCCAAGCGGCGCTTTGCCGACGCGCGGCGTACGGAGATCCTGCCGGAGGAGGCCGAGTTCTCGGTGGAGGACCTGATCGCCGAGGAGGATGTGGTGGTGACGGTCACGCGCGCCGGGTACATCAAGCGCGCGGCTGTGTCGATCTACCGGGCGCAGCGGCGGGGCGGCAGGGGTCGGCGGGGCGCGGCGGTGCGCGACGAGGACCCGGTCGAGCACCTGTTCGTGGCGTCTACCCACGACGTCTTGCTCGTCTTCACCTCGACGGGCAAGGTGTACTGGCTGAAGGTGCACGAGGTTCCGGAGGCGAGCCCGGCCGCTCGCGGCAAGGCGATCGTGAACCTGCTTCCGGTGAGCCAGGATGAGAAGGTGGCGGCGCTGGTAGCGGTGAAGGAGTTCGACGCGGAGCACTTCCTCCTCTTCGCGACGCGCCGCGGCAAGGTCAAGAAGACAGAGCTGTCGGCGTATGCAAACCCTCGGTCGAGCGGGATCATCGCCGTAGACCTGGAGGAAGGGGATGACTTGCTCGACGTGCGGCTGACGGACGGTAAGAGCCACGTCTTCCTCGGCACCCACAAGGGGATGGGGATCCGCTTCCCGGAGAGC
Source organism: Thermoanaerobaculaceae bacterium (assembly GCA_035542075.1). Classification (GTDB taxonomy): domain Bacteria; phylum Acidobacteriota; class Thermoanaerobaculia; order Thermoanaerobaculales; family Thermoanaerobaculaceae; genus RBG-13-68-16. Next base: position 27,899 of record DATKMD010000058.1, on the reverse strand, counting down.
GGCGTGCGGCCCATGGGTCGGGTCGCGGCCGGTGTCCGCGGCGTGACGTTGCGCGCGGACGACTTCGTGGAGGTGATGGCGGCGTTCCCGGCCGACGACAGGGGCGACATCCTTGTGGTTGCCGAGCGCGGGTTCGGCAAGCGCACGCCGGTGGCCGAGTTCCGCGAGCAGGGGCGGGGCGGGAGGGGCATCACGCTGATGAAGGTCACGCCGCGCACGGGGAACGTGGCCGGGATGCGGCACGTACAGGGGGACGAGGACATCATGCTGGTGACCGCCCAGGGGATGATGATCCGGACATCGGCTGCGGGTGTGCGGCGGATCGGACGTGCCACCCAGGGCGTGAAGCTCATCGAGTTGGGCGACGGGGACGTGGTGGTGGCGGTGGCCAAGCTCGCGGAGCGGGAAGAGGATGAAACGGACCAGGAAGGCTTGTTCTAGGGATAGGAGAGAACGACCGTGAAGCTCTTCATCGACACCGCCAACGTCGCCGAGATCACCGAAGCTGCGTCGTGGGGCATTCTGGACGGCGTGACGACGAACCCGTCGCTGGTCGCGAAGGAGGGAAGGTCCTACCACGAACTCGTTTCGGAGATCGCTCGCCTTGTTCCCGGGCCGGTCTCGGCCGAGGTCATCGCGACCGACGCCGACGGGATGGAGAAAGAAGGGCGCGAGCTCGCCAGTCTCGCGGAAAACGTCGTGGTGAAGCTGCCGATCACCACAGACGGGATCAAGGTGTGCGCCCGGTTTTCGGAGGAGGGGATTGCGACCAACCTCACCCTGTGTTTCTCGCCAGCGCAGGCGTTGCTGGTCGCCAAGGCCGGTGCCACCTACGTAAGCCCGTTCGTGGGGCGGATCGACGACGTCGGCCAGGATGGCATGCAGTTGGTGCGGGAGATCGTGCAGATCTACGACGCTTACGAGTTCCCCACCCAGGTGTTGGTGGCCTCCGTGCGCCACCCGCAGCACGTCGTGGAGAGCGCCCTCGCGGGCGCTGACGTCGCGACCGTCCCATTCAAGGTGCTGCAGCAGCTTTTCCGGCACCCGCTCACCGACGTCGGCCTGCAGCGTTTCATCAGCGACTTCCGCACCGCCAAGGACGTCCACTAGGGTCGGGACGCGCCCACCGTCCGGCCTGGCGCTTAGGGCCGGGGAATGGGGTGCACCGCGGCCCGGGACGCCATCGCGCGGTCGAGGATAATGGCCGAGCCATTATTGACAGCTGGCACAGACAATATGTAGGTTGCTTGGGTGACGGAAGCTCTGGTGTCGGCCGCGCGTCGTGCGCTGCGGGCGGGGGGTCCTGGCCCCGTCTACCTGCGCTTGGCCGAGGCGCTCGGCCGGCGGTTGGCGTCTGACGGGTCAGCTGGCCTGCCTTCTGCGCGCCGGCTTGCGTCCGAGATCGGGTTGAACCGGGCCACGGTGACGGCTGCCTACCGCGAGCTCGCCCGGCGCGGGCTGCTCGTGCTGCGAGTTGGCCGCCCGGGTCGTGGCGGGGCTCAGGTGGCCGTGGCCGCGCGCGCCGACCAGCAGGAGCAGCCCGGCGGCACCCTCGACCTCGCCCGCTACGCTCCGGACCGGCAGCTCCTGCCGGTGGGAAACGTCTTTCGCTGGCTCGGGCTTGGGGATGGCGAAGGGGAGGGCGTCGCCCAGTACGGGGACTACTGGGGGTACCAGCCACTGCGGGAGTTCCTGAGCCGCAGGCTGCGCGCGCTCGGCGTCGGCGTGCGATCCGAGGGTGTGCTCCTGACGGCGGGTGTGCAGCACGGTCTCGACCTCATCCTCCGGGCGGTCGCACGCCCCGGGGACACGGTGCTCGTCGAGGATCCCACCTACCCCGGACTGCCGCCGCTGCTCGCGATGCATCAACTCCATGCGGTTGGAATGCGAGTGCACATCAACGGGCTGCACCCGGAGGAGGTGGGTCCCCTGGTTGAGCGCGCACGACCGCGCCTCGCAATCATCACACCCACGCTGCAGAACCCTTCGGGCGTCGTGCTGGACGAGAAGCGGCGGCGCGCGCTGCTTTCCCGCCTGCTCCCGTCGGGGTGCATGGTTGTCGAGGAGTTCTTCGAGCCCGGTTTGGTTTGTGACGGCGACGCGCCACCGCCGCTCGCGGCATTGGATCCACGCGTCATGATGGTGGGCTCGTTCTCGAAGGCGCTATTCCCAGGTCTTCGGGTGGGGTGGCTGGTCGGGCCCCGCGAACCGCTCGCGCAGGTGGCCGCGGTCAAGCGTGCGGCTGATCTCGGTGGCAGTCCCTTCCTCGAGGCCGCGGCGTGGGCTCTGTGCCGGAGGGGCGTGCTGGAGGAACAACTTGCTCGCCTGCGGAGCGCGGCGCGTGTAAGGCTGCGAGTCGTTCGGCGCGCGCTCGCGGACGCCCCGGCGGGGGTGGGATGGAGCGAACCGCGGGGCGGGTTCTCGTTGGTGATGACGTTGCCGCCCGGGTGGAGTTCGCGGGCGGTCTCCGCGCGAGCGGGCGAAAGAGGTGTCTGGGTGCTCCCTGGGCCAGTCATCTCAGTGAGCGGACGCGACGACGTGTTGCGTGTGGCGTACGCCGCGGTGGCGGGGGAAAGACTCAAGGACGCGGTGCAGCGGTTGGTGGAGGCGCTCGCGCCCGCACGCAGCGCGCTTCCACTCGTGTGAGCGGTGGAGGTTTGCTGGCCAACGAGCCGTGGGTGTCTCGGTAGGATCTGGCCCGTTATGTGCGGGTCGGTGGGCGGAACAAGGAGGGAGAACATGAGCTTTACATCGCCGGAGTTTCGCGTGAAGGTCGGCCTCGCCGAGATGCTCAAGGGCGGGGTGATCATGGACGTGACGGACGCGTCCCAGGCCAGGATCGCCGAGGAGGCGGGGGCGGCGGCGGTGATGGCGCTCGAGCGCGTGCCGGCCGACATTCGGGCCGAGGGCGGGGTGGCGCGCATGGCCGCCATCGAGAAGATCGATCAGATCATGCAGGCGGTCTCGATTCCGGTGATGGCGAAGTGCCGCATCGGCCACATCGCGGAAGCCATGGTGCTTGAGACGCTCGGGGTCGACTTCGTGGACGAATCCGAAGTCCTCACTCCGGCCGACGAAGAGAACCACGTGTGGAAGCACGAGTTCAAGGTGCCGTTCGTGTGCGGTTGCCGCAATCTGGGTGAGGCACTGCGCCGGATTGCGGAGGGGGCCGCGTTGATTCGCACCAAGGGTGAAGCCGGCTCCGGAAATATCGTGGAGGCGGTCCGGCACCTGCGCGCGGTGCGCCGGGAGGTCCGGCGTCTGGGCACTCTGGAGGGGGAGGAGCTCATCCCGGCGGCCAAGGAGTTGCAGGCACCGTTCGAGCTCGTGCGACTGGTCGCGAAGGACGGGAAGCTGCCGGTCCCGAACTTCGCGGCCGGGGGCGTTGCCACCCCGGCGGACGCGGCTCTCTGCATGATGCTGGGAGCGGAGTCGGTGTTCGTGGGCTCGGGGATCTTCAAGTCGGAGGACCCGGCCCGGCGGGCGAAAGCGATCGTGCGTGCGGTGACCCACTGGCAGGAGCCGCAGGTGGTACTGGAGGTCTCGCGGGGCCTCGAGGGTGCCATGCGGGGCCTGGACGTGGCCAAGCTCACCCCGGAGGAGATGCTCTCGCGGCGGGGGTGGTGAGTGGGCGTCAACGGGTATCGCGTAGGGGTGCTCGCCCTCCAGGGCGACTTCGAGGCGCACGCGCGCGCGCTCGCCGCGCGCGGGGTGTCGACGGTCGAGGTACGCGCCTCCGGCGATCTGGTCGGGGTGCGCGGGCTGGTGTTGCCCGGAGGCGAGTCGACCACGATGCTCACGCTCATGGAGGGCAGTGACCTCCGCGAGCGCCTTTCGGAGTTGGTGCGCGGCGCCGTCCCGGTGCTCGCAACGTGTGCAGGCGTGATCCTGCTTGCGCGCGAGGTGCACGGTCCGGCTCAGAAGTCGCTGGGGCTCCTGGACGCCGTGGTGGAGCGTAACGCCTATGGCCGCCAGATCGAGTCAACGGTCGTACCGCTCGAGGTGTGCGAGCCGGGCGAACTCGGGGCGCGGGAGTTGGAGGGCGTGTTCATCCGTGCCCCAAGGGTGCGGGAGGTGGGTCGTGGTGTGCGGGTGCTGGCGCGGCGTGGGGACGACCCGGTGCTGGTGCGACAGGGGTCGGTACTTGCCGCCACCTTCCACCCGGAGTTGTCCGCCGCCTCCCCGGTCATCGACCTTTTTGTGCGCGAGGTGAGGAGAGGTGAATGAGTGACACACCCGCGGTGCGGCTGGAGAACCGGGAGCGCGTTGTCGTGCTCCACCTCTCGTACGGACCCAACGCCCTGGACGACACGCTGATTGGGGCGATCGAGGGCGAACTTGCCAGGCTCGAGAGCGCGGGAACACCGCCGCTGGTGCTCGCCAGCGCCCACCCGGGCATATTCTGCCCCGGCCTCGACCTTCGCAAGGTGGACGGACTGCCGCGGCAGGCGATGCGGTCGTTCATGGTCCGCTTCAACGCCCTGCTGCGAAGCGTGGTCAGCTACCCCGCGCCGACGGTGGCCGCTCTCGCCGGTCACGCCATCGCGGGTGGCTGCCTCATCGCACTGGCCTGCGACCGACGGGTGATGGCCTCCTGGGGTGCCCGCCTCGGGCTCTCCGAGATCAACCTCGGCATCCCTGTCCCGGCGGGTGCGATCAGGATGCTGGTCGCGCTTTACCCGACCCGCACGGTCGAGCAACTGGTCCTGGAGGGGGACGGCCTACCCGGCGAGCGCGCGCTGGCTGTCGGATTGGTGGAGCGACTGGCCGAGCCCGAGGTCGTGCTGGCGGAGGCCGTGCAGCTGGCGAGCCACCTGGCTTCCCGCCCGCCGGGGGCGTTCGCGGCGGCGAAGGCGTTCCTTCGGCACGGCCTCGTTCAAGCCATGGAGGAGCGGGACGCCGCGGAAGGCGAGCGTTTCCTTGACCTCTGGTACGACCCTACCACCCAGGATCGCATCGGTGGGGTGATCGCGGGAATGGACAAGCGCTGAAGGGGCGAGGTGAGGCGTGCTGCCCGAGTCTCGAGGCACAGCCTAGAACGTGTACACGTCCCCCTGGCGAAGCTCCTCCACCGGGTGCGGAAACCTCGTCGCCGCCAACTCCTGACGGAGTTCGTCCACGTAGGCGGGCTTGAGGTGGTAGAGGTGCACCGCGACGTCGCGCTTGAGCTTGGCCAACTCCCCGGCGAGGGTCGAGGGTGTCAGGTGCAGCGAGACATCGGCGACCGCCTGCATCCGGCTCGGGAACGAGACCTCTACGATGACGGCCCGGAGGCGGTCGGTGCGGTTGGCCACCTCCCAGACTTCGTTGGTGGGGCCGGTGTCGGAGGTGAAGAGCACGGCACCGCCCTCGTCCTCGACCAGGTAGGCGTGGGTGGGGACCGTGTGCCGTACCGGGAACGGCGTGAGCCGGAGGCCGTTGGCTGAGAACGGGGCGCGCGGCTCCACCTGCACCAGTCGCAGGGCGGGGAGGAGGTCGTTGGGGATACGCGTGAAGTCGGGCCAGGTGTCGTTGTTGAAGAGGTGCAGCTTGACCGTGTGCAACACCTGGGGCGTGACCAGGATCTCGAGCGCCTCACGCTGCTCGCCGAACGTGTTCTCGACCAGGAACGGAATTGAGGCGGTGTGATCGAGGTGCGAGTGGGTGAGGACGATGTGGCGGATGCGGCGCTGCGCCTCGAGCGGCAAGGCCTGGGTGATCGAGCCGGCGTCCAGGGCGAGCTCCCCATTGATGAGGAAGGAAGTCATCCGGCATGTCGGGCTGGAGCCCCCGAAGCTTCCCAGGACGTGCCATTCCATTGCTAAGAGTATAGGGGAAAAAGGCGTGCAAGCGGCGGATGCGGGTGACCCCGCTACAATCGGCGCGATGCCCGAACACGAGGTGATGCCGGTGTCCCCGTCCCCCCATGCCCTGGCGCTTGCGGGGGTGGACCTGGTCTCGGCACCCGCGCCGTCGGTTCGGGTCGAGGAGGCACGGGAGGTCGTGGTGGTGTTGAGCCGCTCCCGTGACCCCGAGCGCGAGGTGTTCCTGGACCGCTGCCAGGAGGATGGCGTGCCGGTGGTGGTGCGCCCGTCTGGCGGCGGCGCGGTCGTGCTGGCGCCCGGTGTGGCCGCGGCGTCGGTGGTGGCACCGGCCGACGCCCGCACCCGTTTCCCGGAGCCCTACTTCCGTCGCTTCTGCGGCGCCAGCGCGCAGGCCCTCTCGGCGTGTGGGGCGGCCGGGGTGGCGGTTCGTGGGATCTCCGATCTCGCGCTCGGGGAGCGGAAGGTGGCCGGGAGCTCCCTGCGCCTCTGGCACGGGTGGGTGTTGTTCCAGCTCTCGGTCCTGGTGGACCTGGACGTGAGCCTTCTCGAGCGCTACCTCCGGGCGCCGTCCCGAGAACCGGCGTATCGTCGAGGCCGCGCTCACCGCGACTTCGTGACGACGCTCCAGGACGCGGGTGCGGTTGCTTCCCCATCGCAGGTGGTCGCGGCGCTGCGGCGGGCGCTGGAGGCCGAGGTACTGCGCAGCTAGGCCGGCGCGAACGCTTGCACCAGCGGCGTGCAAACGTGTAGGCTCGCGGGGTTCGGGGCCGGTTGTCCTCGCGGTCCTACGCTGCGATGCGTTCAAGAGCGATCCTCACCGTGGCTTTTCTGCTGCTGGCGCTCCCTGCGCCAGCGGTGACGGTCACCACCCCGCAGGGGCCGAGCGAGGTTTTCGCCCGTGGGGACCTCCTGGACGTCGTGGCCTTGCTGCGCCTGGTGGGAGCGGAGGTGCAGTTCGCCCCCGCGGCGGGGAGCTACAACGCGGCGGCGGTCGGCCACGAGGTGCAGTTCACGCCGGGCGGGTCGCTGGCGGTCGTGGACGGGAGACTCACGCCCCTGCCGGGTCCGCTGCGGGGGGTAGACGGGCACGTCATGGGCGCGCTCGCGACGGCGGGCGCGCTGCTCGAGCCTTTCGGCTGGACCGTGCGGGGCACGGCGGCGGCTCCCGAACTCGTCAAGGTGGGCGGCGCCGAACAGGTGGAGCTGTCGGTAGTGAAGGCCCCGAGCGGGACCACGCTCGTGCTTCGGGGTACCAGCCAGCGGCCGCGCCTGGTCGCGATGCCGGGCGTGGTGACGGTGCAGTTCCCCGCGCCGGTTGCACTTGCGCGCCCGGTGACCCCGGAGGCGGAGCTGCAGGCAGGGGAACTCCGCGACGACACCCTCACCTTACGCCTCGCCCCCGGCACCGAGGTGGCCTCGAGTTATCCGCTGGAGGACCCGCCGCGGTTCGTCCTGCGCCTTGCGAAGGCGGAACCGGTGGCACCGATGGCTGCGCCTCATGCGGGATCGCTGGTCCTCCTCGACCCCGGTCACGGCGGCGAGGACCTCGGCGCGAGGGGGCCGGCTGGAGAGACCGAGAAGGAGATCACGCTCGCAGTGGCGCGGGCCACCGCCGCGCGGCTGGCGGCTACGGGTGTGACCGCACGCCTCACGCGGGAGGCGGACGAGACGGTCTCTCTGACTGACCGCACGGCCCTCGCAAACCGGCTACAGGCAGCGGTCTTCCTCTCAATTCACGTGAACGCCTCGCCCGCGCGCGGGGCCCAGGGCGCAGAGACCTACTACATGAGCGTGGACGCCAGCGATCCTCAGGCGGCCCAAGCCGCGGCGCGCGAGAACGCGAGCGTGACCCCCGACACCGTGCAGTTGATCCTCTGGGACCTCGCCCACGTGGCGAACCTCAACAACTCCGCGCGGCTGGCTCGCGGCGTGCAGGAGCGCCTCAACGCTTTGCAGGGGATTCGCGACCGTGGCATCCGACAGGCGCCGTTCGTGGTGCTGACCGGCGCGACGATGCCCGCGGTGTTGGTCGAAGTGGGGTTTCTCTCCAACCCGCAGGAAGCGAGCCGTCTGCTCGCGCGCGACACCCAGGACGCGATCGCCGGGGCGCTGGCGGAGGCGATCGTGGAGTACCTGCGCTCACCCACGCCGGCGCCGGCTCCTACCGGGGAACCCACACCATGAAAGCGGTGCGCCCGATCGTCGCGGCGCTCGCCGTCGTGGCAGTACTTGCGGCGGTGGTCGCGCTCTCGCGCCGGCGGGCGGCTCCCGTTCCGACGCCCGCACCCGGGGAGACCCCTGCTCCGACGCCGATTCCCGGGAAGCTGGTGCTGTTCTTTCCGGGAGACGACGCGAGGTTGCACCGCGAGGGGCGCGAGGTTCCGGAGTTGCCGGAAGGGAGCCCCTCGCGCATTCGGCTGGTGGTCGAGGAGTTGGTGGCGGGCTCGCGGGAGGGGTATGCGCCCGCATTCCCCTGGACGGCGGAGGTGCAGGCGGTGTTTGTGGACCGCGACGGCAACGCGTATGTCGATCTGTCGACGCCGCCGCCGGATGCGGTTGCAGGGACGGACGGTGAGGTGGCTGTCGTCTACGGCACCGTCAACAGCGTGGTCGCGAACTGCCCCGGGGTGCGGCGGGTTCAGGTGCTCCTGGGTGGCCAGCAGGTCGCCACCCTCGGGCACCTCGACCTGTCCCGCCCGCTCCTGCCCAACCCGGCTCTGGTGGCTCAGTGACCGACCCCCGCCCGATCGGGATATTCGATTCCGGGATTGGGGGCCTGACCGTGCTCGCGGCGGTTCGGCGGCGCCTGCCCGGTGAGCACTTTGTCTACCTGGGCGACACCGCGCGCCTCCCGTACGGGACCAAGTCGGCGGAGACCGTGGTGCGGTACGCGCTGCGCGCCGCCGAGTTCTTGGCGAGCCACGGCGTCAAGATGCTGGTCGTGGCGTGCAACACGGCTTCGGCTGCGGCGCTCCCGGCTCTCGAGGAGGCGATGACGATCCCGGTCGTGGGGGTTGTTGCCCCGGGCGCGCGCGCGGCAGTCGCGAGGACCTCCGGGAGCGTGGGGATCATCGGTACCGAATCCACCGTCGCCTCGGGCGCCTACCTGCGCGCGGTGCACGCTCTGCGCCCGGAGGTCGAGGTCGTGGCGCGCGCCTGCCCGCTGTTCGTGCCTCTCGCCGAGGAGGGGTGGTGGGAACACCCGGTGACCGACGAGGTGGCCCGCCTCTACCTGGAGCCTTTCACCGGAGGGCGCGTGGACACGTTGATCCTCGGTTGCACCCACTACCCGCTGCTGCGTCACGCAATCGCGCGGGCGGTCGGCGAGAAGGTCGGGTTGGTGGACTCGGCGGAGGCCGTCGCAGGCGAGGTGGCGGAGGCCCTCTCGGGGCGCGCGCCATCCGCCCCGGCAGCGGGCTCCCTGCGTCTGCTGGTTACCGACGCCGCCGCGCGCATCACGCGGATCGCACGCCTCATCCTCCCGGAGGTCGCCGTCAACCTGGAGTTGGTGGATCTCCCCGACTAGCCCCGGGCGTACGGGTTGAGGTTGTCGAAACGCCTGCGGACCGCTACGCTGGCTGGAACGGGAGGAACCGTGGTGCAGGCCCCGACCTTCGAGCGGCGGGACGGGCGGCGGGACGACGAACCCCGCCCCCTTCAGATCACCCTGGACTTCGTCAAGTACCCGGAGGGAAGCGTCCTCGCCCGGGCGGGCGACACGGTCGTGGTGTGCAACGTGACTGTCGAGGGACGGGTGCCGCCGTTCCTCCGCGACACTGGCGAGGGGTGGCTGACGAGCGAGTACGCCATGCTTCCGCGGGCCACCGAGGAGAGGACGCCGCGCGACGTCTCGCGCGGGTCCGTCTCGGGCCGGTCGGCGGAGATTCAGCGTCTCATCGGACGCTCCCTGCGGGCGTCGTTGGACATGGGTCTGCTGGGCGAGCGAACCCTGATGGTGGACTGCGATGTTCTCCAGGCCGACGGGGGCACGCGGACCACCGCGATCACGGGGGCATTCGTGGCCGTGGTGCTTGCGTTGCTGCGGCTGAAGGAGCAGAAGGCGCTCACCGGCTGGCCGGTACGGGACCAGGTGGCTGCGGTCTCCGCGGGAATCGTCGCCGGCCGGACGCTGCTCGACCTCGACTATCAGGAGGACTCGCGCGCGGCCACGGACCTCAACCTGATCGGCACCGCCCGGATGGGCATCGTCGAGGTGCAGGGGACCGCCGAGCGCGAGCCGTTCTCTCGCAGCGAGCTCAACGGGCTGCTCGATCTGGCGGAGGGCGGGCTTCAGAGGGCGTTCGCCGTCCAGCGGTCGGTGCTCGAGCACCGCATCGCCCAGGTGGGCCTGCCAAACCTCATCCCCGCCGGGCGTTAGCTTGACGGGCCCGGCACCGGTTGCTAGTGTTGGGATCCCCCGGAAATGGGGAAAGCTCTTTGGGAGCGCGAAGCTTCACGCAACTCGGGACGGGGCGTGGCGCAGCCTGGTAGCGCACCTGCCTTGGGCGCAGGTGGTCGGAGGTTCAAATCCTCTCGCCCCGACCATCACCCGTCCCTGAAACTAGCTGCCTGTAGCTCAGTTGGATAGAGCAGCGGACTTCTAATCCGCGGGTCGGAGGTTCGAATCCTCTCAGGCAGGCCAGCCTTGCGGTGAGCGTAGCTCAGTTGGTCAGAGCACCGGACTGTGGCTCCGGTGGTCGGGGGTTCAAATCCCCTCGCTCACCCCAGTTGTGCGCCCGTAGCTCAGCCTGGATAGAGCGTCAGACTCCGGATCTGAAGGTCGCGCGTTCGAATCGCGCCGGGCGCACCATCTATTGCGGGGGGTCCCGCACGCAACCCGACGGCCGGTCCGCGTGCTCTTGACCCCCCGGGCCCCCGGCGCTCCGCGGCAGTGAATCCCGCTTCGCTTGTTCTATTGCGGGGGGTCCGGCACGCAACCCGACGACTGGTCCGCGTGCTCCTGACCCCCCGGCGCTCGCCGGGCAATCAGGCGAGCTCGCGAGACGCCGCCCAGTTCAGCCACTCGCTCAGCACAATCAGGGTCCAGAGAGGACGGGCGTGGTCGCTCCTGAGCTGGCGGTGTTCCTGCAGGAGGGCCAGTGCCTCCGCGCGGCGGATGCCGACCTGATCGAACAGGGGGTTCGACAGCAGACCCTCGGCCCACGCGTAGAGGGGACCGCGGAGCCACGCCGTGAGCGGTACCGAGAGGCCGCGCTTCTTGCGGTGCACGATCGCCCGTGGGACGTAGCGCAGCGCGTAGTCCTTGAGGAAGACCTTCGTCGTGATGCCCTTCACCCGCTGTCCCACCGAGAGGCCCGCCGCGAACTCCATCACGTCGGGGTCGAGAAACGGCGCCCTGAGCTCGATCGCGGAGAGCATGCTCGCACGGTCGGCCTTCGTGAGCAGGCCCTCGGCGAGCGTGTTCTCGAGATCGTAGCGCTGCAGCGCGTCGAGCAGGCCCTCTTCTTCCGGGCCAGGTTGGATATCCGGCGTGACGGGCTCCACGCCCAGGCGCGCGAGGAGGGACGGGTCGATGCTCGCCGTCCACAGGAGGTGCCTCGCCATCCCTGCGAGCTCCGCCCCCGCCACGAACTTCTTGAGTAGGAAGGAGAGCGTCATCTTCTTCTGGCTCGGGGGCCAGCGTCTTACCAGCGCCGCAAGACCGGATTTGATGGGTTTCGGCAGACCGGCGAAGCGACCACTCACGAGCGCCCCGATGTACGTGGGGTAGCCTCCGAACAGCTCGTCACCCCCCTCGCCGACCAGTGCAATCTTGGCGTCCTGGGCAGCGCGGCGCGCCAGCAGCGCCGCGGGGATCCACGCCGGATCGGCGAGCGGCTCGCCGGTGTGCGCGATCAGCCCCGCGAGCTCTTGCGGAAAGTCCTGGGACTTCACCCACACGGTCTCGCACGGGATCTTGAGCATCTCTGCCACCCGCAGCGCAAACGAGCCCTCGTCGAACGACGGCTCGTGGAAGCGCAGCGTGTAGGCGGTCAGCGGGTACTCGGGCCTCAGGGCGCGCAACACTGCCGCCACGAGAGAGGAGTCGATCCCCCCGCTCAGGAACACGCCGTACGGGACATCCACGTCGCTTTGGCTCCGGACCGCTTCACGGAAGATCCGGTCAAAAGTGTCGGCATCGGCCTTCCGCTCCGCCGGTGCGGGGAGGTTCCATCGCCAGTAGCGCCGGTGCTCATGGGCGCCGCGGCTGAAGGTGATCACCTCCGCTGGTCTGACCTTCCGGATGTTCTCGAACGGCGACTGCGGCGCGCCGAAGTAGCCCCGCTGCAGGTAGTCACGGATCCCCCGCATGTCCTTTGGAAGCGGGCGGTCGAGAGCCGTCACGAGCGAGGCGATCTCGGACGCAAAGCTCACGCCGTCGTCGTCGACCGCGTAGAACAATGGACGCTCCCCCGCTCGATCGCGTGCCAGGAGGAGCTCCCGGCGGGCCGGGTCCCAGATCGCGAGCGCAAAAGCGCCCTTGAGACGATCGACGCACTCCGCCCCGAGCAGCCCGTAGAGGTCCGCGATCACCGCCACATCGTTCTTCGCGCTGACGGTCCGCCCATGGGAAGCGAGAAATGCCTTCAGCTCCGGGTGGTTGTCGATCTCGCCGTTGCAGACGACGACCACACCGCTGGCCTCGTGCACCATCGGCTGCTGGCCGTCCTGCAGGCCGCGGATCACCAGGCGCGCGGCACCGAGGACGGCCGCGCCGCTCTGCACTGTGCGCTGGTCGTCGGGTCCGCGATGTGCCACCGCCTCCACCATGACAGCCGCCTCGTGGACCCGAGCCGGCTCGCTGGCGCTGGCATCCCATTTCACGGTTCCCGCGATGCCGCACATCAGCGACTCCCGACCGGCGGGATCAAGGCTCCCCACCACCCGGGCGTCAGTTGGTGGAGCGCCGCGCCGCGCGCGGACGCCAACCCCGCGATCCAGGGATGCGGAGACACCCCCCGGCCGAGCATGAACACGGGCTCCTTCTTCGACGCGATCCAGGCGTCGGCCGCGTCCAGGCGGACCATCTGCGGTGGCCACGGACCCGGTTTCTTCAGCTCGAACTCGATGTAGTTGCTGGGTATCTCGTGCCCGTCCTCCGAGATGACGGTCAGCGGGTGCCCCAGGTAGAACGCCAAACCGGGGGGGAAGCACCGGTAGCACGCCACCTCTGCGTCCCCGGGGTTGTTGAGAACGACCGCCTGTGCGAGCGGGCGCGAGGACCTGGCCTCGGCGTACGCGGGCAACTTGGCCGCCCCGACGGCCATCAGGATGAACGGGGACACCGCGAACGCCACCAGCATGGCAGGGACCCTGCGGCTTGCCCGTGCGACCGCGGCCACTATGGTAATCCCGAGGAACCACGCCGTCAGCGCCGCGAGGACCACCTGCGCGCGCTCGAACTCGACATCCCGTATGTTGACCAACGCCTGCAACGACACGAGGCGAAGCCGATCCGCCGCGAGGAGCGCGCCTGCGGCGCCGCAGACCAGTGCGAGGAACACCGTGCCGCGTCGGACCAACCGGGACGGGGCGCCTGCCGGGTCGTCGATTGCGAGGTCGAACACCCGGGCGGTGAGCACGCCCAGCGCGATCACCGCGGGCAGGACGTACCCCGGGAGCTTGGACTTCGAGATGGAGAAGAAGATCACGACGACGATCGCGAAGATCGCCAACATCGCGTCCGCGCGCGAAGCCTCCTTCCTCTGGCGCCAGCCGCGGATGATCATCTCGGGGAGGAGGACGCTCCAAGGGAAGAAGACCGCGGCAATCACGGGGATGTAGTAGTAGATCGGCCCGCCGCGTCGGAACTCGGCCGACGAGGTGAACCGCGTCAGCGACTCCTTGACGAGGCCGTAGTACGGAAAGTCGGGCCTCGCGAGCGAGAGCGCGACGAACCAGGCGAGGACCGGCACGAAGAAGACGAGCAGGTTCAGCGGGGAGAAGAAGTGCTTGCCGCCTCTGACCTTGCGGAGGCGGGCGTAGGCCAGCAGGCCGAGCAACGGCAGGAGGAACCCCACCGGACCCTTGACGAGGGTGGCGAAGGCCGCCGAGGCGACGCTCAGCGTGTACCACTTCGGGGCGCCGGGCTGGCCGTCCCTCTCCAACGCGATGAACCCGGCGAGGACGGACGCGCAGACAAAGAACGTGAGGGCGATGTCGAAGATGACTGTGCGGGAAAACGCGATGAACAGTGGAGCCGTGGCAATTACCGCGACCGCGATCGCCGCGGTGCGCTCGCCGTAGACCCTTCGACAGAACATCCAGACGAGGAGCAATGTCAGCACCCCGAACAGCGCCGAGGGCAGGCGGGCGGCGGTCTCGGTGTCGCCGAAGAGGGCCAGCGAGGTCGCCACCGCGTCGAAGTAGAGCGCGGGCTTGTCGAGGTACGGCATCCCGTTGTAAAGCGGGACAAGGGGCGAGCGGCTCTCCTTCATCTCGCGCGCCACCTCGGTGTTGCGCCCCTCGTCCGGGTCCATCAGGGGCAGCGAACCCAGCCCGATGAAGATCGTTCCTGCCGCCACCAACCACGCGAGCGCGGACGCCCGGCGCGTGCTACGCACCGGCACTCCTCCTCGGTGGCTGGTGGGTTGCACCGGCGGCGAGGTCCACGAAGCCCGTGAGCCGCATTCTCTTCCCCAGCCAGACCACGCCGAGCATGTCCACGATGCCGACCCACAGGCGGTCGTGCATCCCGTAGTGCGACTGGCCCTTGGCGCGTGGGCGGTGGCTCACCGGAACCGAGATGACCTGTGCGCCGGCGCGTTGGAACAGCGCGGGCAGGAAGCGATGCATGTGGTCGAACTGGGGGAGCTTGACGAAGACATCGCGCCTGAAGACCTTGAGACCGCAGCCGACGTCCGGCGTGTGGTCGTTCAGGACCCGTCCGCGGACCCCGTTGGCGACCTTGGAGGAGACCCGTTTGAGCCAGGTGTCGCGCCGCTTCACCCGCCAACCGGCGATCATCGCTGGCGCTTCGCCGGGCGCGGCTCCATGAAGTCGTGTCAGCAGCGCGGGGATGTCTGCGGGGTCGTTCTGGCCGTCCCCGTCGAGCGTCACGATCCAATCGGCGCGAGCCTCGCGAACGCCCGTGGCTATCGCGGCGCTCTGGCCGCTGTTGCGCAGGTGGCGGAGGGGTCTCAACCTCGGGTAGCGGGTGAGGCACTCCTGGAGGACGCGGGGGGTGCCGTCGCTGCTGCCATCGTCCACCACGACGACCTCGTACTCGGTGAGCCCGTCGAGGACGGCGGTGATCTCCCCCAGGAGGCTTTCGATGTTGTCGGCCTCGTTGTGGACCGGCACGACGACAGAAACCGCAGGGGTGGACACTGTCGCCTGACCTGTCATGCCCGGTTTGGTTGTCTCCACGCCAGCGAATATTAGTGGGACTCAAGAGCAAAAGTACAGCCGATCTGCCTCGCTAACGCACCTGCCACACCCCTCCCGAGAGGGCGGCAAGCGCGAGCGGTGAGGTCCGACCGAAGGCGATGGTGACGGGGTACTCGGCGAGGATAGGACGGAGAGACGTGCCGTCGCGCACGCCTTGAGGGACCGGCACCCGGACCGCGACTGCGTGCTCGTTGGTGTTGAGCGCAACGAGCAACGTCTCGGCCTTCGTCCTCCGGATGAACGCGAAGACCCCCGCTCGCGCATACACGATCGTGAAGGTGCCGCGCCGGAGCGCCTCGTGGCCATGCCGGATCTGAATCAGCCGGTGGACGTACTCCCGCAGCTCCAGGTTTCACCGGGAGCGCTTCCACGGCATGGCCGCTCGGGCGCGAGGAAGCTCGACCCGAAGGTCCAGCCGGGGCGCCGGCACGACGGCGTTTTGCTGGCCCGGTGGATCGGTGAGATCCTGCACCAGTTGAACACCGGGCCGGCTTCGGCGCGCCACGGTGGGAAGGAATGAATCGATGGAGAAGGCAGACATCGGGCTCATCGGGCTGGCCGTGATGGGGCAGAACCTGGTGCTGAACATGGACGACCACGGTTTCCGGGTGGCGGTCTTCAACCGCACCGTCTCGACCGTGGACGAGTTCGTCAACGGCAATGCCAAGGGAACAGGGGTGATCGGGACGCACTCACTCGAGGAGCTGGTCAGCGTCCTCAAGCGCCCCCGCCGGGTGATGCTGCTCGTGAAGGCGGGAGCGCCCGTGGACTCGTTCATCGAGCGCCTGGTGCCGCTCCTTGAACAGGGCGACATCATCATCGACGGCGGCAACTCGAACTACCAGGACACCATGCGCCGTGTCGCGATGGCCGAGTCCAACGGGTTGCTCTACATCGGGACGGGCGTGTCCGGAGGCGAGGAGGGGGCGCGCCACGGCCCATCGATCATGCCGGGCGGCTCGCCGGCAGCGTGGCCACACGTGAAGCCGATCTTCCAGGCGATCGCCGCCAAGGTGGAGGACGGGTCACCGTGCTGCGACTGGGTGGGGGAGAGCGGCGCCGGACACTTCGTGAAGATGGTCCACAACGGGATCGAGTACGGCGACATGCAGTTGATCTCCGAAGCCTACCACCTGATGAAGGAGGGGCTTGGCCTGGGTGCGGACGAGATGCACCGGGTGTTTGCCGAATGGAATCGTGGTGACCTCGACTCCTACCTGATCGAGATCACGGCCAACATCCTGGCGTTCAGGGACCAGGACGGCGAGCCGATCCTCGAGAAGATCCTCGACGCGGCCGGGCAGAAGGGAACCGGGAAATGGACGGTGATCTCCGCGCTGGACATAGGGATCCCTCTCACCCTGGTCGCCGAGGCGGTGCTCGCGCGCTCGTTATCGGCTTTGAAGGACGAGCGGGTGGCCGCGGCCAAGGTACTTCGCGGACCGCAGAGCGCAACCACGGCTCGCAGCGAGCGGGCGGCGTTCGTCGAGGACCTCCGGCGTGCGCTGTACGCCGCGAAGATCGCCTCCTACGCGCAGGGGTACATGCTGATGCGTGCTGCCGCGTCTGAGTACGGTTGGAACCTGAACTACGGCGGGATAGCGCTGATGTGGCGGGGGGGATGCATCATCCGGTCGGTGTTCCTCGGCAAGATCAAGGAGGCGTTCGAGCGCGATCCGTCCCTGGGCAACCTCCTCCTCGACCCTTACTTCCGGGATCAGGTCGAGGGTGCACAGGGGGCGTGGCGCCGGGTGGTGGCGAGGGCGGTCGAGATCGGGGTTCCCGTCCCGGCGATGGCCAGCGCGCTCTCGTTCTACGACGGCTACCGGCACGAGCGCCTGCCCGCCAACCTGGTGCAGGCCCAACGCGACTACTTCGGCGCGCACACCTACGAGCGCTTGGACCGGCCGCGTGGCGAGTTCTTCCACACGAATTGGACCGGGCACGGCGGCGCCGTGACCTCGACCACGTACAAGGCCTAGGGTGGAAGAGAAATTGCGGGAAAGCATGGGCAGATGGTGGAGCGCTGGAACGACTGAGCCCGACGCGTCGGCGGAGTGACAAGAAACCAGGTTCCCAGCGACTCCACTAGCATGGGAGCCGTGGCCGACGACATCCCGGGTGAGGTGGCGGAGGTGCGGGAGATCAACGCGGGCCCCCGCGGAGATGTTGCGGCGGTGCTGTCCCCGGAGGCCTGGAGGCAGCTGTTCGCGCGGCTGGCTGCCGGCGACGCAAGCGCGCTTGAGGCGCTCTACCGGGCTGCGGCCCGGCATATCTTCGGCCTCGCGCTGTGGCGGACGGGATCGGTCGCGGATGCCAGCGACGTGGTCCAGGAGGTGTTTCTCCGGGTCGCCGAGCGCTGCCATCGACTGGGCAAGGTCTCCGACCCGAGGTCGTGGCTGCTGGGGGTCGCTCACCACGTGGCGATCGATCTGACCAGACGAAGGAACCGGCGCGCAACCGAGCCCCTCGACGAGGTCCCTTTCCTGACGGCGCCGGAGTCGGACGGCGCCCGCGCGATCGACGCGGCGCGCGCCTCGAGGCTGCTGGCGCAGCTGCCGCCCGCCCAGCGGGACGCAATCTACCTGCGGCACTTCGCCGAGTGCACGTTTGCCGTCATCGGCGACATCACGGGCGTGCCAACGTTCACGGCGGCGAGCCGCTACCGCCTGGGGATCGAGAGGTTGCGTAGGCTCATGGGGGGAATGGAATGAGCGAGGAATCCGGATCCGTCGAGAAACTGCTTGCCACGCTTCAGCCCCCCGAGCCGGCGCCCGCGTTGCAGGAGAGCGTACTTTCTGGCGCGCGGGCAGCCCTCACGCGCCAGGCGGCGCGCGACGCCTGGACCCGGGTCTGGGAGAGCCGCCCGCTCCGCCTCACCTGGGCCGTCTCGGTCGTCGTGCTGGTGATCTGCCACGCCGGCATCACGGAGCTGCGCTCCGCTTCGGCCCGAGCTGGAACGCAGACGGCCCGGGCCGTGCGGGAGGGAAACGGCGAGCTGGCGGCGATCGCACGCCTGCCCCGGCTGGACGGGAACGTGCAGCCGCTCGTCGGTGTGGAGACATACCGCTTGGTCGAGGAACGGCAGTCGATTCGGCCGCCGACCGCCAAGGGAAAGGAGAGCGCGTCATGAGCAGCGGAACCGGTCGTGTGAAATCACTCCAGGTCGTCGCGGCGGCTGCCGTGATCATCGTTCTGGCCGGTCTACTCGGCGTCCGAATCGTGGACTGGGCGCGTGCGTCGGCACCCGCGGCGAAGGTCGCGGCACCACCCTCGGCCACCGTGCCCGAGCCGCATGCGTTTGCGCCGGAGTCACTCCAAGTTCCCTGCTGGAGCTGCCCCGAAAGCAAGGAGTGGGCGGTGCGCTTCAGGACCGACCTGGACCTCCTGGCGCCCCTCGGCAACGGCTCGGCGAACGCCGCGACCTGGTTCAAGGACTTCGCAAAGCCGAACGGGTCACGGTGGGCAGAAGGGAAGGCGGCGATGCAGCGGCGGGTGAAGGGCCCTGAGGGTGTGGGCGACGTGCTGCCCCCTGACGACCCCCTGCTGCTGGAGGCAGAACCCTGGTGCGACCAGGCGACGATGCGCTTCTACCCCGACATCTATCCCATGAAGGGGTGGGAGACCCAGATCCCGAACCTGATGCTCCCGCTCAACTTCGCCAGGTCGTGGCTGGCCCGCGGCATGGCGGCGTCCGACCCGGCAAAGGCGATGGATGATTTTCGGCGGGTGATCCGGATGGGCCGTCTGCTGCGCCAGGAGGACGTCACGATCATCGCTGACCTTGTCGGTCTGGCCTGCATCCGAGTCGGGACGCAGGGGATCTACGATCTTGCGAGCAAGCAGGGCAACACGAAGCTTGCGCTGGTTGCGGCGATTGCGCTGGGCGAGGCCGCGCCGCAGAGACTGATGGGCGCGCAGCGCCTCACGGAGACCGACGTAGCGCCCTACGTGCGGACGAGCGCTGCGGGCGATGTGAGTCTGGAACTGCCCGACAAGAAGGTGGACGAGATTGTTGCGGTCGCGACCTCCGGCCCCGACCGGCGTTTTCGCGGGGAGGCGACCTTGGAGTTGGGCCTCGTGCGTTTCTTTGCCACTACCGCGCAGCGTGCGAAGGCACTCACAGTCCTGAACCAGTTGGCGGCCTCGAGCGACCGGACCATCCGCGACACGGCGGCCTGGGCGCGCGACACGAAGCCCTCAGCCGAGGTTCTCGCGGGCAACAACCCGCTCCTACCGCCTCCCCCGCAGCCATCCAAGGCCCCATAGGACTGCGACCACGGGGGCCTGGCCACAGCGGGCGTACCTGACTCGCGGCGCTTCGTTCAGGCCGGTTACCGGCAGCTCTAGTTGGCTGGGACCGCGGCGGGCAGAGGAGGGTAGCTCGGGATCATGCGGAGGGGGACGGCGGCAGCGCGCGACTCGCTCACCGCCTCCAGCAGAACACGGCCGGCCATGTCGCGGGCGACCGGCAACTCGAGGAGATAGAGCACGGTGGCAGCGACGTCCGCGAGGCGGCTCGCTCGCAGCCTTCCCGCGCGTACCCCAGGGCCACTGAAGAGGACGAAACCGTCCGGGGAGTTGACTGGCGAGACCGCCCAGTGCCGGGGCCTGCCCACGAGCTGCCCGAGGCGCTGCCACGCGGTTGGTGGCGCGAGGCCGTACGGTGACACCACCACGACGAGTGTGTCCTCCCCCATGCCCATCCAGAGGGTGCGCAGCTGTTCGTCGAGGAGGCGCGTGGCCTGATGCAGTACCTCCTCACCCTGTCCCCCGGGGTCCTCGGTGGTCCACCACGGGCGCAGGTGCGCGGCCAGGGTGTAGTCGATTCCCAACGCGTCCACCGGCTGGGCCGCCACGTGCCGCGCCGCGGTTGCTCCGAGTGCAGCGGCGAGGGCGAACGAATTGCGGGCGTCCGCGGCGAGGTCGGGCTGCGTTCGGAAAGCGGGCTCGAGGGCCGCGCGGAGGCTGGCGTCCAGCGTCGAGAACGGAGCGACATCGGCGCTGAGCGGGGTCTCGACGGTCCACGTTCCGTGTGCGTAGCGTGGCCAGCCCACGACCCCCACGGTGCGCCCGGCCGCAAGGAGGGTCTGCCAGAGCGTACCCCGCTGTGGGGCAAGTCCAGCGGCTCGCTCCCACGCTCGCCACGGGATCTGGTGGGGGTCTGGCCACGGGCCCGCGAGGAGGAGCGTGACCGGCAACTCGGTGAGCCAGGGGACACGGTACGAGCGCCTGCCGAGAACCCCGTGGACGGCGGGCGCGCAACCCGTGACCAGGGTGGCGAGAGTCGCGGAGCGCGTGTAGGGTCGTACGGTCTTCAGCTGTCCCCACGCCCCGTTCTCCCACAGCGTGTGAAGGAACGGCATGTCTCCCCTCTCCATTGCGGGGAGCAGCCAGGGCAGGTCCGTGCCCTCCCAGGAGACGAACAGGAGCCGGTGCGCCGGGGCGAAGCGCGGCGGCTCGACCGTGGCAGTGACAGGCCTCGACAGGGGGGTTGCGATCCAGACCACCCACAGCGATGCCACGACGAAGGCGGCAAGTCCCACGGAGGTCGCCGGCGCGTGCCAGGGTTTCCGCCTCTGGATCGCCACCACCAGCATCGAGATCATGTAGAACGCAGCGATCGAGCCCGAGACGGTGAGTGCCTGCCGGTTGTCCCGGAGCAGGAGGTCCCTCGTCTCCTCTCGGTTCCACCAGGCGGTGGCCGCAATCAGGAGGTTGACGACGATCATCGACCAGCGCCACAGCCCGACGGAGAACCCCCTCGGCGCTGCGAGGTAGGGCGCAAACAGGCCGGCAACCTCGACCAGGACGAAGAGCGGGATGCCGATCCAGAGAGCGGCCCAACTCGTCCACGCCACGAGCGCCAGACACGCCTTCGCCGGGGAGAGCGATACCTCGGGCCAGAGCAGGAGCTGAAGAGGAGCCAACGCGGCGCCGGCGACGGAACCAGCGAGGAGGCTGTGGCCAAGGCGCCGGAGGTGTCGCATAATGGCGCCGGCATGATAGCGCGTTGCGACTTGGCCGTGCGCGTAGCTGCGCGCAGCGACCTCTCCCCCACCTGCTTCCGCCTTACGCTGCAGACCGAAGAGCCTTTGGATGCAGTCCCGGGTCAGTTCGGGATGCTCTCCTGCTCGGATGGGTTCGACCCGCTGCTGCGGCGTGCGTTCTCCCTGGCCAGCGTCTCGCGGAAGGGGGACGGTGCGGAAGTCGAACTCCTCATCAAGGAGGTCGGAAGGGGCACGGCGCTGCTCAGGCACGCCCCCGTGGGCAGCGCCCTGCGGCTGCTGGCCCCCCTGGGCAACGGCTTCTCGCTCGAACCGGGACCGTACCGTCTGGCACTGGTAGCCGGCGGGATTGGACTGCCACCGGTGCTGTTCGCCGCCGAGGCGCTGGCGGCGCACGGTACGCCGTTCGACCTATACCTCGGCGGCGCCGGTGCGGCGGAGCTGCTGGAGGTGAAACGTTGTGGGCGAGCCGCCTCGCGGGCGGGCGGCGAGCTGGTGCTGACCACTGACGACGGCAGCCGCGGCGAGAAGGGCTTCGTGACCGCGGCGCTGGAACGCCGCCTGTCGGAGGGCCGGGTCTACAGCCGCGTCCTCGGCTGCGGCCCGACACCGATGCTGGCCGCCCTCACGATACTCGTGCGAGGTCACGGCCTGGACGCCGAGCTCTCCCTCGAGGAGCCGATGGCGTGCGGGATGGGGGTGTGCCTGGGGTGCGTGGTGGAGCTGGCCGACGGGCGCTACGTCCCCACCTGCAAAGAGGGGCCGGTGTTTCCAGTCGCCCGCCTCGCCGCCGGGTGGTGGGGATGAGCGCGCGGCTTGCAACGTCGGTGGGCAGTCTGGCGCTTGCCAACCCGATCATGGCCGCCTCCGGCACGTTCGGGTACGGCCTCGACCTGCTGGAGTTTTGTCCTCCCGAGCAGCTCGGCGCGGTGGTCAGCAAGGGGTTGTCGCCGAAGCCGCGACGTGGGAGCTCTACGCCGCGCATCGTCGAGACCGCGGCGGGGATGATCAACGCGATCGGCCTCCAGAACATCGGGGTGGAGGCGTTCTGCAGTGACGCGTTGCCGGTCCTGCGCCAGCGGGGCGCGGTGGTGGCGGTCAACGTGTTCGGTGAGCGGATGGAGGAGTACGTCGAGGTGATTGAACGCTGCGAGCGCGAGAACGGCATCGCCGCGTACGAGCTCAACGTCTCGTGCCCCAACGTGAGTGCGGGGGGGATGGAATTCGGGCACGACACCGCGCAGCTCGAGCGACTCACCCGGATGTGCCGCGGCGCCACCCGCCTGCCCCTGTGGGTCAAACTCTCCCCCAACGCTCCGGACCTCGTGGGGACTGCCCGAGCCGCGGTGGCCGGCGGCGCGGACGCGCTGACACTGATCAACACGCTGCGCGCCATGGCAATCGACGCTGACACGCGCAGGCCGGTGCTGGCGAGGGGGTGCGGCGGGCTATCGGGACCGGCCATCAAGCCGATCGCGCTGCGCATGGTCTGGGAGGTGCACCGAGCGCTGCCCGAAGTTCCGGTGGTGGGAATCGGAGGCGTGGAGTCGGGGCGCGACGCCGCGGAGTTCCTCCTCGCAGGCGCGAGCGCCGTGCAGGTGGGCACCGCGATCTTCCGCGACCCTTCGGCGCCGCTGCGCATCATCTCTGAGCTCGCGCGGTTTTGCGAGGAGAAAGGGGTAGTAAACGTGGGTGAACTGGTGGGAGCGCTCGAATGGCGGTGACACGCGACGAGGCGGTGCGTCGGCTGGCGGTGGCACTCGACACCTCCGAACGGGAGGAGATCCTGCGCCTCGTACGGGGCCTGCGGGGACGGGTGGGGGTGGCAAAGGTCGGCCTGGAGGCGTTCACCGCGCACGGTCCGGATCTTGTGAGGGAGGTCCGGGAGGTCGGCGTGCCGGTGTTCCTGGACCTCAAGCTGCACGACATCCCTAACACGGTCGAGCGGGCGGCGCGCAACGCCGCGCGTCTGGGCGTGGCGATGCTCACCGTGCATGCCTCGGGCGGCGAGGCGATGCTGCGCGCGGCTGTGACTGGCGCTGCGAGCGTCGACCGGCCGCCGGCGGTGCTGGCGGTCACCGTGCTGACGAGCCTGGACGACGCTGCACTCGTGGTGCTCGGGATCCCGGGCGGTGCCGCGGAGAGGGTCGCGGCGTGGGCCGCGCTCGCTCAGCGGTGCGGGTGCTCGGGAGTGGTTTGCTCGCCCCAGGAGGCGGCCGCTCTGCGCGCCTCCCGCGGGCCTGGGTTCCTGCTTGTGACCCCGGGCGTGCGGCCGTCGGGTGAGGGCAGTGCCGACCAGCGTCGGGTGGCGACCCCGCGCGAGGCGATCGCGGCCGGTGCCGACCTGCTTGTGGTGGGCCGACCGATTACCGGCGCGGCCGATCCCGTGGCGGCGGCCGAGGCGATCGTGGCCGAGATGGCCTCGTAGGGTGGCGGCGGGTCGTCGCGTCATGGCCGGCCGCTTTCCCTGTGATACCCACGTCCACACCGCCCGCTGCGGGCATGCGACAGGCCTCGATGATGGGCTCGTCGAGGCTGCCATCGAGCGTGGGCTTGACGCGGTCGCGCTCACCGATCACGCGCCGTTCTACTGGCTGCCGGTCGAGCAGCGTGATCCCCGGCTCGCCATGAGCGCGGAGGAGCTCCCGCGCTACGTGGACGACGTGCTCACCCTGGCGGAACGGTACCGCGGCCGGATCGACGTTCTCCTGGGCGTCGAGGCGGACTACGTGCCCGGGCACGAGGAGGACCTCGTCCGGCTCCTGGAGGCGCACCCTTTCGATGTTGTCCTGGGTTCCGTGCACTTCGTCGACGGGTGGCTGGTAGACGCACCCTCCTCGTTGGCTCGTTTGAACGCGGGTCAGGACGAGGTGGATCGGGTGTGGGCGCGCTACGCGGAGCTGCTGACGGCGGCCGCCACCTCTGGGTTGTTCGACGTGCTGACCCACATCGACCTGCCGAAGAAGTTCGGCCACAGGGCATCGTTGCCGTTCGCCGGCAGGCAGAAAGAGGTCGTGGATGCGGTAGCCGCCTCCTCGTGCGCGGTGGAGCTTTCCTCTGCCGGGCGGCGCAGGCCCGTGGGCGAGGATTACCCCGCCCCTGAGCTGTTCCGGGACCTGGTCTCGTGTGGCGTGCCGTTCGTGCTCGCCTCGGACGCCCATGCCCCGGCCGAGATCGGGTACGCGTTTGATGACCTCGTGAGGGCGGCCCGGGAGGAGGGGTTGACCGAGGTCTCGATATTCAGGAGACGGCGCGCGTCTCCCGTTCCGCTTTGACACGATTGCTACAATTGCGACAGCCCGCGATTCGGCGGGTCGTTTTGTCGTTGACGGGCAGGGAGACGAGTGATGGAGAAACGGCACTACCGTGTGCTCATCCTGGGCTCCGGGCCGGCGGGGTTGACGGCGGCGGTGTACGCGGCGCGCGCCGAGCTTTCACCCTTGGTGATCGATGGCATGCAACCGGGGGGGCAGCTCACCATCACCACCGAGGTGGAGAACTACCCTGGCTTTCCGGAGGGGATCCTCGGCCCCGACCTCATGGCCAAGATGCGCGCCCAGGCGGAGCGCTTCGGCACCGCGACGATCTTTGACACTGCCACGGCTGCAAACCTGTCGCGGCGCCCGTTCCGGGTGACGACCGCCGAGAACGGCGAGGTGAGCAGCGACGCTCTGGTGATCGCCACGGGTGCGTCTGCAAAGCTCCTGGGGATTCCGGCTGAGAAGACGCTCATGGGTTACGGGGTCTCGGCGTGCGCGACGTGCGACGGCTTCTTCTTCAAGGACCGGGAGGTCGTCGTCGTGGGTGGCGGCGACACCGCAATGGAAGAGGCGACGTTCCTGACGCGATTCGCCACGAGGGTGACGGTGGTCCACCGGCGCGGCGAGCTACGCGCTTCGCGGATCATGCAGGAACGGGCCAAGGCCAACCCGAAGATCGCGTTCGAGTGGCACGCGACGGTGGTGGAGATTCAGGGCACGCGCGAGAAGGGGATCTCGGCGGTCGTGCTGGAAGATGTGCGCACCAAGGCACGGCGCGTCCTCCCCACCCAGGGTGTGTTCATGGCCATCGGGCACAGGCCGAACACGGAGCTGTTCGCAGGGCAACTCGAGATGAACGAGGTGGGCTACATCGTTACCGAGCCGGGCTCGACGCGGACCTCGGTGGAGGGCGTATTTGCGTGCGGAGATGTCCAGGATCATGTCTTCCGGCAGGCGGTCACGGCCGCCGGGAGCGGCTGCATGGCGGCGATCGAGGCGGAACGGTGGCTCGCCGAGCAGGGGGCGTGATGGCCGGAATAGCCCTCAGAAGGGTTGGCGTTGTTCGGTTTAGGGGTGGGTCTGCCCCTGGAGGCGAAAAATGCTGACGATGACCGAGAAGGCCGCCGACAAGGTCCGCTACTATGCGGGGGAGATGCCGGAAGCGAAGGGCAAGGAGCTCCGAATCTTCGTCCAGGGTGGTGGCTGCTCCGGATTCCAGTACGGTTTCACCTTCGACGACCTGCAGGAGGGCGACACGGTGATCGAGTCGGGCGGCGTGCGGGTGCTGGTGGACCCGATGTCGGCGCAGTACCTGACCGGGGCCACGGTGGACTTCGTGGAGGATCTGCGAGGCGCGGGCTTCGTGGTGGAGAACCCGAATGCGGTGCGCTCGTGCGGATGCGGACACTCGTTCTCGGTGGAGTGAGGGTGGCTGGGAGATTGCTGGGGCGTGAGGGGACGAACGTGAGCACGCGGCCCATGGACGGGCGCCATCGCACGATCGTGCGACTGGGGAACCCTGTGTTGCGCGCGCCGGCCGAGGAAGTCGGGCGCGAGCGCTTCGGCACGCGCTTCCTGCGCGATCTTGGGCGCGACCTGCTGCGGACCATGTTCGAGGACAACGGAGTGGGGCTGGCCGCACCGCAGGTCGGCGCCGGGGTGCGAGTGTTCGCGTACTACCTCCCCGGCGAAGGGGAGCGGCACGAGGTGGAGCCACGGGTCCTCGTGAACCCGGTGGTGACCCTGCTCGGCGAGCCAAGCGAGCTGGGTTGGGAGGGGTGTCTCTCGGTTCCCGGCTTGCGTGGGATGGTCGCGCGTCATCCTGCGGTGAAGGTGTCCGCATACGACACCGACGGCAACCCGCTTGCGTTCGAGGCGGAGGGGTTCCACGCCCGCGTGATCCAGCACGAGCAGGACCACCTGGATGGGATGGTGTTCCTCGACCGGATGACGGACATGTCGTCCCTGATGTTCGAGGAGGAGTGGGAGCAGCACGCCAAGGAGAAAGACCTGCCGGTCGAGGTGTGAGCGGCAGCGGGTTGCGAAGAGCAAATGAAGAGGCGCTCGTGGGTTTCCCCGCGAGCGCCCTTGCCTTCGGTGGTCTCGCGTTTAGAGCTTGTTTGACGGTTGGTGCGGAGCGGCTGGTGGTTGGGGAGGTTTCGGCACACCACCGTGCCAGGGGAACGACACAGGCTCGTGTGCTGGCATCTGAACCGAGACGGTCATCTTCTCGCGCTTGCGCATCAACTGAATGGGAACACTCTCCCCGGGCTCGTAGGAGCGCAAGATGCGGATCGCCTGCTCCGGTGAGGCTGGAGTGCGGTCCCCGATCTTGAGGATCACGTCCCCGGCCCTGAGCTTGAGGGGGCTGTCCTTGGGCGTGCTCACGACCAGGAGCCCCTCGGTGGTGCCGAAGTATTCGCCGAGGCCTGCGTCGAGCGCCACCAACTCTACATCGCGCCAGGGGCGAGCGGCGGTGTAGACGTTCACGTCGATGTCGCCGACGTCGGGGACCTCAATCGCCGGGATGTCGAGTAGAGGGGCCTTTGGCAGCAAGATCATCCTGGCGTGCGGTCCCATGGCACGCGTGGCGGTGACGGTGACGGTGCGGGTCTCGTTCCCGCGCCGGTACTCGAGCGTCACCTTATCGCCGTCCTTCAGGTCTCGGGCGAGCTCCATCAGCCTGTAGGTGGGCGCGGACTCCTCCTCGTCACCCTGCGGCTTGCCAGCGGCAAGCACCTCTCCGTTGAACTTGACGATGATATCGCCCGGCTGCAGCCCGGCCTCCTCGGCGGGGCTGCCCGGGGTGAGCGCTTCCACATAGGCACCGACCGCATC
The DNA here is from genome assembly GCA_035542075.1 of Thermoanaerobaculaceae bacterium. GTDB lineage: Bacteria > Acidobacteriota > Thermoanaerobaculia > Thermoanaerobaculales > Thermoanaerobaculaceae > RBG-13-68-16. Next base: position 599 of record DATKMD010000058.1, on the reverse strand, counting down.
GGTCTTCGGGTTGGCATCCGGGCGGAGGACGAGACCGAGGCGAGCGCGGTCGCTGAAGATCACGAGCTTCCGTTCGATCCGCTGATGGTCCCTGTCCACCTCGACGCGGCCCAGGCGTTCCGCCGCCTCCTGGATCTGCTTCTCGGCCTCGCGCATCTGTTGCTCGGCTTTCCTCATCATCTCCTCAGCGTTCTGCATCTGCTTCTCGGCCTGTTCGCGGTCTTTCTCGCTGGGCTGTGCCGGTTGCTGCGCGCCGAGCGGTGCGGCCAGAAGCACGATGGCGAGCGCTCCGAGGATTCGCATGGTGTCCATGGTTCGTCTCCCTTCCCTCACAGGCCGACGTAGGCGGTTCGGGTCATCTGGACGTTGACGAGCGCGTCCAGGAGGCGGACCCGCTCCTGCCAGAGCTGCAGGACGTCCTGGGAGTCGGCCCGGTCGGGTCCGATCCCGTTGAGCTGGGCGTCGATCACGGCGATGCGGTCCTCGAGCTGGACGATGGCGCCGGCGGTGCGGCCGGTGACGACCCGGCCTGCGCCCGCTGAGGCGCGCAGGCGCTGCTCGAGCATCTGCGACTCGGCAACGAGGTGCCTGGTCTCGCG
>DATKMD010000057.1:0-12179 GCA_035542075.1 Thermoanaerobaculaceae bacterium | reverse complement strand
AGGAACGGGGCGTACTTGCCGTCGTCCAGGTGCTCAAAGATCCGGGTGAGGTGCCCGGCCTTCCGTCTGTAGAAGGCAACGGTCTCGTGGCTTCGCCGTCCAGCGGTGGCCTCTTCGGTGCGTCGTTCGAGGAGCAGCTTGAGGGCGTCGCTCAGCGAGGCCTTCTTCGCGGCTGCGTGGGCAGGATCGGCGAAATCCCGCTCGAGCTGCCGGAGTGAAAGCTCCGCGGCCTTGAGGTCGGTGCAACGGGTCGAGACCTGACGTCGCGTGCCGTTCTCGTAGACGTGCGCGTACCAGACCAGGCCACGCTTGGTGAGCCGATATCTACCCTTGCCCATGGGATTCTCGATTGCTTGTACCGCTGCCAGATGCTCCATCGGATCCGGAGCTGCTTGCCAGCCTCCGGGACGATTCCGAAGTGAGCCAGAGCGGCGTGGAGATGTTCGTAGGCCTTCGCTCGCGAGCACCCGAACTCGCGCCGGATGTTCTCGGCGTCGAGCATCGGCTCGGCGTAGATCTCCCGCTCCCGAGAGATCTTCATCCGCCAGTCCAGGCCGAACTGCTTTTCGAAGTCCCGCTCTCGGTCAGTCATCAGGGCCTACTTTCCTCGGGGTGACTTGGCGGGTTCGGTCTCCCGCCGCCGATCGAAAAGCGTCTGGGCATGGAGTGCCACGACGTAACGGAGGTAGGTCCGGTTGTCGTAGCCCTTGCTCTTCTTCTCGGCGAGGAGGACTTCTTCGAGGTGGGCTGGCAGACCGTACAGGTTCCACTGGTCTCGAACGGCCTCGACAATCGCAGCCTGTCGACTCTCCCGGAGCTGCTCGGCGCGCTGGTCGCACCACTCAACAAGGAAGTTCTTCAGGTAGACCGATACGCGTGTCGTGTTTGTGTCCTGGCTTTGGCTCCGTTGCATCCCTAACATGGTACCAGAACAGCCTGTTTAGGGTCCATCATGGCAACACGCTCGGCTCCGCTCTCGAGATTGGTCAGCCGATGCCGCAACGAAAGCCGGCCCCCGCTTCTCCCGAACACCTAAGGAACTCTCTCGAGTGCAAGCGTCTTCTAAACACCAGCGGCTTCCCACTCGGCTGCCCCCGCTCTTCGATTCTCCGGTCCGTGCCCTCGTATCCGTTGTCTCCTCACTCGCTTCCTTGCCGCAGTACTCTCTCAGCACCTCTTCGCTGACTGATCCCCTCGCCCCGCCCCCTCCAGTCCTGTCCCCAACCCCCGGTTTCCCGCTCACGCCCTCAGTCATGTGGTTGTGAGGGCGTGAGCGGGAAATTCGGGGGTGCTACCGGTGGTGTGCACGAACCAGACTTGGCTAGGAGCCAAGGGCGCGGAATGGCCGGGAGAGGCCGCCCGAATCCGCCCGGCTATCCGCCCACGAAGTGGCCCACAAGTACGCCCGATCCAGGAGCGTATTCACCGGCGTACTTGCGGGCCAATTGGAGGGCCGATTTCAGAGGCCCCGCAATCGATTGCGGGCCTCCAGTCCTTTCATTCTTGGCGCTGCCTTTGGAGGACGGCCCTCATAGCGACGGCACTCGACGGCACTGCTCGGGCACGGGTGACCGCGCCGGCCACGAGCGGGACGCCGAGGAAGATGAGCACGCTGCAGGGTGCGTCCTCTTGACGCGGCCCTCTTGCGGTGGGGCGTGGAAGAAGTGAAATGCCGATGCGTCTACCGCCACCAGCCCTCGGCGCCTTGCTCTCCGCCCTGGCGGTCGGGCTCGTTCCGGCGTCGAGTCGGGCCTGTGCCAGCTGCGGCTGCGGCGACCCGACGTTGCTGAGCCTCGGTGTGGAGCAGCCCTTCGGCGGTCGCTTTCGGGTGTTCAGCGAGGGCCAGTACCGGACCGAGTCCCAGGGCACGGCCCAGGACGGCGGCTCCTCGGTCGAGGAGTGGTCGCTGACCTTCGGGGGAAGCTACTCGTTCGGCCGAGCCATCGCCCTGTCGGTGACGGTGCCGGTCCTCTTCCGGACGATGAACCAGTTCGATCTCTCGACGACCCACGCGACCAACCTGGGCGACATCGAGGCCGTGGCGAAGTTCGTTCTCTGGCGAGACCGGGAATTCAGCTCCCGGCATCTCCTCTCGCTGCTCGGGGGGATGCGGTTCCCCACCGCACCGCTTCAGTACGGGTCGGACGGCGAGCCGCTGAATACCGACATCCAGGCCGGGCCCGGCTCCTGGTGGGGCATCTTCGGCGTCTCGTACTACGGACGGCTGGTGGGCTCGCTGTCGCTCTATGCCAGCGTGCTGGGCTACGTCCCCACCGAAGGCCGGCAGGGGCTCAAACCCGGGGCCAGTGGCCGCGGCACGCTCTGGCTCCAGCTCCAGCCCTGGAACTGGCTGTCGCTGAGGGCGGGCACCGATGCCCGGCTCGACGGGGTGTGGCACGAGAACGGGGAGGTCTCGCCGGATACCGGCGGATTCATCGCCTTCTTCTCCCCGGCCGTCCTCCTCAGTCCGGCGACCGACTGGGTGCTCCAGCTCGCGGCCAAGGTCCCGGTGGTGAACCACCTCACCGGCGTCCATTCCGAAGGCACTTACGCTTCTCTCTCGCTGGTGGTGGACCTCTGATGATCCGATCGATCCTGCAGTGGAGTTCCCTGTCTCTCCTCGCGCTGGCCGCGTGCTCCAGCGAGGAGCCCGGCGTCTCGGTCAATATCGGGCTGGTCCACCAGGCCTCGGCGGGCAGCCAGACCGGGATGCCTCGCACCGTGACCGGACCCAACGGTGACATCATGCTCACCCGGGCCTGGGTGACCGTGGGGGCGGTGGAGATCTTCGCCTGCCCGGCGACCGCCTGGCGCCGAGCGCTGGAGCTGCTCTCCCCCATCGGTGTGGCTCACGCCCATACCGAGGGGAGCCCGACCAAGATCGGCGTCCCTCACGTGGACGACCTCGCCCACGCCGATAGCCAGGTCATCGACGCCGGCACACTCAAGCCTCCGGCGGACAGCTACTGCGAGGCGACCGTCACCCTCGACCCCGCCGACGACGACGCGGAGGGTCTGCCGTCGCCGGACATGAGCGGGTACACGGTCTGGGTGGAGGGAACGGCCACCCCGGCCGGCGGCGGTGCTGCGCAGGCGTTCGTCCTGCAGTCGGAGGCGGACATCGACCAGCGCGTGCCCTTCGTGAGCAACACCGGAAGCAGCTCTCCGGTGGTGCTGAAGGAGCCAGGGGCCGCCCGCTCGGCGCGGGTGGTGCTCGCCTACGACCAGTGGTTCACCGGCGTCGATCCCCTCCGGGACGGCGCGGCGGACGCGCTGGTTCAGGCCATCGCCGACACCCTGAGGGTGCAGGTCCAGTCGCCGTAGCCAGAGATGCCCGTGAGCCCGGTCGAAGCTGCGTCACATCGCCGCATCGATTGCTCTCGTTTGCCGAGTCCCGATCACCCGACACCTTCCTGCTGCGGCCCCATGACGCACGTTTCGAGGCTGGCGAGGAAGCTAGAAGAAGTCACCTTCCAGAGGGGGCCGCCCATGAAGTTTCGCTCCGTCTTGCTCTCCGCCTCGATCGTCGCAGGAATCCTGGCCGCTGCATGCGATACCGAGCCGGCCCCCGAAGCCACGGCTACCTTCGCCCTGACGTTCGTTCCCATGGCCGGGTCGCAGCCGATCGGATGCACGACTGCTGTATCGGGTCTTGGCGTCGATGGCGGCTACACGGTGGGGCTCAGTGACCTTCGCTTCTACGTGAGCAACCTGCACTTCTTCGACTCCGCGGGTACCGAGGTCTCTCACACCCTCGACAGCAACGAGTTCCAGTATTCGGACTCCACCGGCGCCGTCTCGCTGGTGGACTTGACGGGGAACACCGAAGGGAGCTGTGCGGCGACGGCCATCGCCTACTCGGAGGGGACGGCGCGAACCCACCCGGCGGTGACCGGCTCGACTCAGCTCGGCCGGGTGGCCAGCGTCAGCTTCGATGTCGGCGTTCCCCAGCTGCTGATGAAGTCGGTGATCGCGAACAACACACCAGAGGGAGCCCCCTCTCCGCTCGCGGAGATGTACTGGAGCTGGGCAACCGGCTACCGGCACTGGGTGATGAACTTCACCGTGCTCGACAGCACGGGTGCGCCCGGCGATGGATACATGCACATCGGGAGCCGGAACTGCGGACCCACCGGTGGGAACGCGCTGTCCGATCGAAACAGCTGCGAGTTCGTGAATACTCCTTCGGTGCGGCTGTCCGGGTTCGACCTGAAGAAGGACAAGGTCAAGGTTGACGTGAAGACCGCGCTCGCGGGGCTCGACTTCCAGGCGCCGATCTACGACCCGAACACGTTCGAGGTCATCGGCCAGGGCCCGGGAGTGGAGTGTCACTCGTCTCCGATGCAGCCCCACTGTCCCATCATCTTCCCCCATTTCGGGCTCGACATCACGACCGGCATCGCGACTGCGGCGAGCGACGCGGTGTTCTCCGTGCTCACTCCGTGAGGAGGGGTTGCCTCGTCACGATCGCTTCGCTCTGCCTCGCGTCCTGCGGGCCGCACGACTCGGTCGAGGACGTCCGGGCCCTTCTCCGGATCCCGGAGCGACTGCAGCTCCCGTACATCCCGTCTTCGAACCCGCCCTCGCAGGCCAAGATCGAGCTGGGCCGTCGCCTCTTCCATGACCCGCGGCTGTCGGCCAACCAAACACAGTCCTGCGCCAGCTGCCACCTTCAGCAACTCGCCTTCACCGATGGTCGGACGACCTCGATTGGATCCACCGGCGAGGTCCTGTTCCGGAACAGTCCCACTCTCCAGAACTCGGCCTACGCGGCGACCTTCACCTGGGCGAACAACGCCCTCCTCACGCTCGAGGGTCAGATCGTCGTCCCCCTCACCAACGACCATCCGGTCGAGCTCGGAATCACGGACGGTTCACGCGAAGAAGTTCTGGCCCGTCTGGAGACGGACCCGGTCCTCCTCCCGCTCTTCAAGGCGGCTTTCCCTGGCTCGGGCGGAGGCGTCACGCTCCAGAAGGTCATCTTCGCGCTGGCGACCTTCTGCCGGACGCTCGTCTCGGCCGACAGTCCGTTCGACCGGCACCAGGCAGGGGACACGAGTGCCCTGAGCGAACAGCAGAAGCGAGGTCTCGCCCTCTTCAACGGAGAGAAGTTCGAATGTTTTCACTGCCACGGAGGCACCAATCTCACGGTGTCCTACCGCGACGCCCGGACGACTCCCGACACGCTGACGACGCCCTTCTTCAACAACGGCCTCTACAACGTCGGCAACACCGGGGCCTATCCGCCCTATGACCAGGGACTCTACGACGTGACCCTCAACCCGAGGCACCGGGGGCTCTTCCGGCCCCCGAGCCTCCGGAACGTGGCCTTGACCGCCCCCTACATGCACGACGGGAGCATCGCGACCCTGCGCGAAGTCATCCTGCACTACGCAGCAGGCGGGCGAGTCATCACCTCAGGTCCGTACGCCGGAGACGGACGTCTCAACCCGGCCAAGTCGGGTCTCATCCGTGGATTTCAGGTCGACGAGGAGGAGATCGCGGACGTGCTCGCCTTCCTCGAGGCGCTCACCGACTCGACCTTCCTGAACGATCCATCCTTCGATCCGGCGCGGTGACGTTGGTCTGGCGCGCCGGGTTGCCTCGCGAGCACCTCCCACCCGGCTGCCTGTCTCCGGCGGCGCACCGGCGCGGATGTGCGCTGGCGCGCGAAATGCCCGCGACGCCTAGGGAAGGTGTCCGGATGCAGGGGGCACGGGCGCTGCAACGGGATCGGCGCGTCCGGCGCGATGACGCCGGGAGGAGAGGCCGCCATGAACGCCCAGACCGAGTCGCTGTCCCGCATCTTCCAGGATTCCAGCCGTCGCTCGAATGTGCTCCTCGCCGGGGCCCTTCTCGTCCTCGGCTACTTCGCCGGTGGTGCCCTGCTGGTCCGTGACTACGTGGTCCAGAGCTCCACCATCGCCCGCTCGGCCTGAAGCGAGGCCGACTCCGGTCGTGAACGCGGCCCGGGCGCAATGTCCGGGCCGTCGCCTTTCCGGAGAGCGGCAACGCGTCCCGCGCCACGAGATTGCGTCACGGACGACGGTGGTCGCTCGTCACTTCTGCTCGGAGAAGTGCGTCCACGTGTCGCACTGGGCCCGCGCCATCGCCGTGGGATACGGCCGGCGGAGGGAACGAATGACCCGAGGACTGCTTCGCCGCGCCAGTGCGGTGGTCGCGCTTGGTCTGGCCGTGCTGGTCGGTGCCCCGAAGAGCGCCCGCGCCTGTGCCTGCGGTTGCGGCGTGTTCGAGATCGGCGGCCCGCTGATGTACCCCACCGACGTCGGGGTGACCGCCTTCGTCGAATGGGACTGGCAGAGCCAGAACCAGAACTGGCACGGGACCAGCTCGGCCCCCGCGGAGGACAACTCCGACCGGCTGATCCGGACCAACTTCTTCACCCTGGGAGCGATTGCCCAGTTCAACCGCTCCTGGGGGGTGATTGCCCGCGTTCCCTACTGGTACCGCAACTTCGTGACCGCCGACGAGGACACGGGCGAGATCCAGGACCTGAAGAGCTCCTCGCTCGGAGACATCCGGCTGGAGGGCGTCTACACCGGCTTCTCCGAGGACCTCTCTACGGGGCTCACCTTCGGCTTCAAGCTGCCGACGGGCCAGTGGAAGGAGGCGGGTTTCGATCGTGACACGCAGATCGGCTCGGGTTCGGTGGACCTGCTGCTGGGCATCTACCACCTGGGGGCGATCACCTCGAACCGTCTCGTGAACTGGTTCGTCAGCGCCAAGCTCGATTGGCCGTTCGCCACCCAGGATGGATACAACCCCGGCGCCGAGTTCGACACCAGCCTCGGTGCGTACCTCGACCTGGAGCTCGGCGGAGGCGTGAAGCTGTCCCCGGTGCTCCAGGTCCTCGGCTCGTACCGGATGCGAGACTCCGGGCCGGAGGCCAACTACCTCGACACCGGCTACGTCAGGGTCCTCGTCGCGCCTGGCCTGGGAATCTCGTTCGGCCGGCTCTCCGTCTACGGGGAGCTGGCCTTCCCCATCTACCAGAACGTGAACGGGAATCAGCTCGTGGCCTCGGTGCTCGCCAAGGGCATCGTGGCCTACAGCTTCTGAGCCGGTGATTCAGCCGGCGGGTCGTGCGAGGGCCAGCGCCGCGCGGAGGTCGTTCGCCCGCTCCCCGACGATGGCTCCGTCGAATTCGCGAACCACCCTGCCGTCGGCCGCCAGGACGAGCGTGTGTGGGAGGCCACGGATCGCGAAACGGTCGAGGACCGACGGGCTGGGCCACCACACCCGGCGGGAGAGCTCGGGCTGCCCCGCCAGCCAGCGGTACACGGCCGATCCAGGCCCCGGATCCTCCCGGTAGTAGACCGCCCTCAGGTCCACGTCCGGGCCGGCTGCCTCGACCACCGAACGGATGACCGGATATTCCTCGAGGCACGGCTTGCACCACTCGGCCCAGAAGGTGAGGACGACGGCGCGCCCACGCAAGCTCTCCAGCGGCTCCGGTGCTCCATCGGGGTAACGGCTCAGCGTTGGCGGGCCGTGGATGCAGCCAGCGAGGAGAGGAGCGACGATGGGGAGGGTCCGGAAGACTTTCGAGATCAACGTGACGAGGATGCGCGCGCGGGGCCGGCGATGGCAAGGCGCCGGAACACCTGCTGATCAGGGTTTCTCGGCCAAGCGACGGTTCATCGCGACTCGCGGCGACCTCGAATGAACACGACGCTGGGTTGCACCCCGCTCACTTAGCGTGCGAGCGGACACCATGGGGCATGATGTCGCAGGGGCCGAACAGATCTCCTTGCGACGCCGGCCCGTGCCGCGGGAGGTGCGACGAATTGTCGCGTCTCGATCCTCGGGGCTCGTGAAGATCCGCGGGTCGATGAACCCGGCAAGATCTTCGCAGTGGAGCTCGCGTGGTCGCCGTGCGGCACTCCGCGGCCTTGCCCGTGCCCGGCACCGGAGCTCGGGCATCGCGTACAAGGGAACGAGTGAGATCCAGGAGCTGAGGAGGTTCTCGCTCCCCCGCGTGCTGCACGTCTCACGCGGTCGCGGGCCTGTCTCCGGCTGGTCGCTGGGTTCGTGCCTCGCCTATCCTTCCCTCGGTGTCACGCAGACGGGAGGTCTCATGAATCGACGCGACTTCGTCGTTGCCGCCGGAGCGCTCGCTGCAGCCGGTTCCTCGAGGGCGGCCTCCGATGCCGGCTCAGCCGCGGCCGGAAGCCCCACGCCGGAACTGGTCCAGCTGGGCAGCGCCTGCGTTCAGGTCGGCGAGCTGTGCGAGGCCCATTGCTTCCAGCTGCTCGCCACGGGTGACACGTCCCTGGCGAACTGCGCCCGCTCAGCCAACCTCATGGTGGCGATGTGCCGAACCCTGGTCACCGCCTCGGCGCAGAACTCGGCGCGCCTCAAGGAGATCGCGCGCGCCTGCGGGCTGGTGTGTCGGGACTGCGAGGCGGCCTGCAAGCCGCACGCGGGACACCACGACATCTGCCGACGGTGCATGGAGAGCTGTCGAACCTGCGCCACGGCCTGCGAGAAGGCATCGGCCTGACCGTGCCTTGGCAGCTCGCCCTCGCCCCCGTGTCAGAGGCGGACGGTCACCGTTCCGCGGAACTGGATGGGCTCGGAGGGGTGGACCATGTAGTCGAAGATCCCGTCCGGGTACTGTGCCGGCGACTCGTTCTTCAGGCGCGACTGATAGTAGTAGGTGATGTCGTTGGCCTTGAGGTTGAGCAGGTTCAGAATTTCCAGCGTCAACCTCACGTTCTTCGTCAGCTGGTACGACACCTGGCCGTTCAGGAGCGTGCTCGAGGTCGAGGAGATCGGCGTCGCGTTGGCGGGCCCCCCGGTTCCACCGCAGGTACCCTCCGTGCACAGGACCCTGGGGCCGAAGTAGCGAAGGAACAGGCTCGCGGACCATGGACCGAGCTGCCGGACGGTGACGCCGCCCGCCACGGTCCAGGCGATCGCCTCGGGGACCGGCTGGCCTTTCAGCTCACCCGTGGTCGCGTCGTCCCCCGTGAAGACCGCCTGTGACCACGCGACGTTCAGGTCGAACAGCAACCACGGCAACGGCTGGTAGCTGTTCGCCCACTCCACGCCGATCCGGCGCGTCGGAGCCGAGGGAGCGGTGGTGCCTTCGTCGGCGTCCCAGACCAGCTCCGACTCGAGGTACAGGATCCAGACGTCGAGCGAGCTCTGGAGGTGGGGAATGAGCTCCGTTCTGACCCCGACCTCGCCTCCGAACGACTTTGCCAGGGCGGTCACCCGGGAGATCGGCTCGCCGGTCTTGCTGTCCACGGTGGCGGTGATTCCGCGGGCGTCGTTGGAGTGGTACCCCTCGCCGAAGTTGACGAAGAACTCGGTGCGCGCCCAGGGGCCGAAGGTCAACGTCGCCTTCGGCAGCAGGAGCCCGGCGGTAGCGGTTCCGGAGTTCAGCGGATTGTTGGACTTGACGTCGAAGTAATAAGCCGTTCCGCGGAGTCCCAGGAGAGCGCGGAACCAAGGAGTGAACTTCGCTCCGACCTGGCCCCAGAGCGCCCCGTTGGCCTGGAACACCTTGTCGACGCTCGTCGTCGCGAGGCGCCTCCGTTCGGCCGTTGAATAGAGGCCGAGAGGATCGATCTGGTCGAGCCGGGCATCCCAGCCGGCCTCCCAGGTCACGTCCGCGCCCGCGATCATCGAGTTCCAGGTCCAGTGCCCCGAAGTTCCCTCGAACCACCGGCGCTCCGTCTGCTCGATCTGATCGCCATTGATGGGATCCTCGAGGAAGTAGGTAAAGTTGGAGAAGAGATCGAGTTGGTTGTTGACCGCGTACATCTGCGCGCTCAGCCGTCCCCCTGCGATCTCGCCTTCCCACCCCAGGGAGAGGTTGAAGCGGTGCGTCCACCCGCCGTCGGAGGGGCTGAGGGATCCAAAGCGGTCTATCAAGCCCGAGTCGATGGCGCGCTGGGGAACCTGGTTCGTCGCGTTCCACTGGCCCCAGTAACCCGTCCCGAGAAGGCTCAGGGTTCCGTTACCCAAGGCGCGAGTCCATCGCAGCACGCCGTTGACCTTCCAGAAGGCTTCCCCGACCTCCCAGGGGCCATCCTGATGCGCTCCCTCGAGGGCGAAGAGGAGCCTTCCGCCGGCGACTTCGGGCGAGAGCGCCGCAAGGGCCCGGGCGTAGTTGTACGAGCCGTACGTTCCGAGGAAGAGCATCTGGGGGAGTTCGCGCGCATAGTAGATTCTCTCGGCGCCCGCGGAGGAGAAGTCGCCGTTCTCGGCGTAGTACGGTCCCTTCCAGTAGTCCGCGCGGGTGATCAGTTCGGGAATGAGCCAGTTGAGATCCATGTATCCCTGGCCGTGTGCGTGGCTCGGAAGGTTCACCGGGATGCCCTCGACATAGGTCGCGAAGTCCGTCCCGTGGTCCAGGTTGAAACCGCGCAGGAAGTACTGATTCGCTTTCCCTGCTCCGCTGTGCTGCGTGACGATGAGCCCGGGAACGAGCTCTAGGACCTCGCCCGGTCGAAGGAGTGGCCGGTCCTCGATGAGCTCGCTGGTATAGGTGCCCGCGCTCGCCGAGCTGGAGGTGCCCACCTCGTTGAGGTAGTGCCCCACGACCTCGATTTCCTCGCCCAGCATCGCTCTCCCGGTGTTCGGCGTCGATGGCGCGGGCTGGGCGTTGGGATGCGCAGGAGGAGCAGACTCCGCTTGCGGCACTGCGGATTCAGCCGGGGAGGAGCGTGCGGGCGCCTCGGACGGCTCGGACGGAAAGGTGACGGGCTGGGCTCGCGCAGACGCAACCAGCGCCAGCAGGACGTACGCAAGGCACGCCCGCGTGGATCGGGGCATTTCACTCCCCCACGGCGAACAACGGTGGAACGGCGAGAGACCGAAGCGGACACGGGGAACCCCGCGCCGGCTCACGGTGCCTGCGGCTGCTCCTGCGTCCATCGGCGCGGCACCGTCACCGCGGGGATCCACGCGGGGGGAGGAGACTGGAAGGCCAGCACCGTGGTCTCGAAGTCCCGCGGAGGCGTGGCGGCGAAGAATGCGAGACGGAGATGTTCGGGCGCCCCGGGCGCGTGGCGGTGCTTTCCCGGAAGCGCAGGGGTCGCAGGTGGGTGGCCCGATGCCCGGTGGTGGACCCAGCCTTCGTCCGCGCTCTGGCGGAGGAACGGGACTCCGTGCGCGAGCAAGGGGTGGACGAGTGGTGCTATCGCGAGGGCCCAGACCGCGAGGAGGAGGGCGACCGGAGCTGCCTCGCACCGGCGTTGGGCGTGCCTGGATTGCCCGGGGAGCATGGGTCTGACTGCCGAATTACGGCCGAGCGACTCGACCGGAATCAAGCCAAATCGATGCCGCTCCGCCGCCCAGGGGCGGCTCGGCTCCTCGATCCCGCGCGCCGTTTGCTTGAGTAGTGTCCCAGCAGGTGGTGTTCGAGCACCGGCCGCTTAGTTGAGCGAAGCGACCACCGCGTCATCCTTCAGGAAACCGTCGGCAAACGGATTTCCAAGGAAGGAACGAACACGGTGGCCACCATCAACATCGATGCTTTCGACTCGCTCCGCAAGCAGATGGACGCGGCGCCCAACGACGCGGTCAAGGAGCTGCTGTCTCAGATGGTTATCCGCCTCATGGACGCCGAGGTGGACTCGGTCTGCGAGGCCGCAGAGCTTCGTCGCGACGCTGGTGCGGAGCATCTTCACCCAGCCCGACCCGGCGTCCGTCCTCGCCCAGCACGAGCGCATCGTCGAGCAGCTCGAACGTCGCTTCGCCCGAGCCGCGGCGCGGCTCCGTGAGGCCCGCGACGGATCGACCTCCGGATCCGCTTGGGTTTCGGAACCGGCGCCAAAACGCACCAGTGAGCTCTCTCCGTGGCGCGTGGCCGGGGACCGCTGATGCACCGGCGATGCAGTCCGCCACCTCCTTCGCCGTCTGCCGTGCATTCGAGGACTTGGCCATTCCACGACGGGGACTGAAAATCCCCGTGTCGGTGGTTCGATTCCGCCCCTGGGCACTGTTTTCGCTGGCTTGGCTCGGGGGGAACGTCCATTCCGCCCACGTTTTCCCGCCGAATCCACGCTGACTGATGCACCGGCGATGCAGTCCGGAGCGAAGTGCGCCGTGAGGAGCGCGCCGATTTCCTCAGGCGACAGGCGGCCGTAGACGCGCTCGACCATCCGCGTGTCCCGGTGGCCCATGGTTGGAGCGACGATTTCGGC
>DATKMD010000056.1:0-28640 GCA_035542075.1 Thermoanaerobaculaceae bacterium | reverse complement strand
CGTGCCTGGCGCCGTCTTCCTAGACCTTTTCGCAGGCACAGGCGTGAACTCGTTGGAGGCGCTCTCCCGCGGGGCCGCAAAGGCAATCCTGGTTGAGCGGGCGGCTGCACCTGCCGCGCTGATTCGGCGCAACTTCGCGGCACTTGCGGTGCCGGGGGAGTGTTGGGAGCTGGTGACGCGCGAGGCACGCCGCGCGCTGACGGCGCTCGCCGAGCGCGGCATCTCCTGCCCCCTCGCCTGGTGCGACCCGCCGTTCGCCTCGTGGACGGAAGGGCCCGCGGCTCTCCTGCTCGCACGCGAGTCAGGCGTCCTCGAGTCGGGCGCCGAGGTCGTGCTTGAGGCTCCCCCGAAGGTCGACGTCACGGTTCCGGGTTTCTCGCTGGTTCGCAAGCTTCGAGGCGCGGTTTTGCTCCGCTCCACCTAGTCCTCACGCAGCGGCGAGGGGTGACGGGGCCGCTATACTTGAGACGTGCTCAACTTCGACTTGCCGAAGTTCCTCAGCGTCATCCTCTCCGAGGCGCCGCGCGCAGGCGATGTCCTGTTCGCGGTGGGGGTCCCACCCCAGGTGCAAGTGGAGGGTTCGCTCGTTGGCCTGCGGCTCGCTGGCCTCGAGCGGCTGACGCCTTTTCAGACCGAGGCGGTGGTCCTCCACCTCTTGGCCCAGGCCCCCCCGGCGGCGGCTGCCCGCGTGCGGGCGGAAGGCGCCGCGCAGTTCGCGTACTCGGTCCCGGGCGTGAACCGGTTTCGCGTCGCCGTGTTCTCACAGCGGGGCACCTATGCCGTCTCGCTGCGCCGGATCCCAGAGAAGGTGCCGACCCTCGACGAGTTGGGGCTACCGGCATCGATGCGGGACGCGTGCCACGAGCGCAGCGGTCTCGTGGTGGTGAGCGGGCCCGCGGATTCGGGGCGCACGACTTCCCTCGCCGCGATGCTTGCGGAGATCAATGTCACGCGCTCCTGCCACGTGGTCACCGTGGAGGACCCGATCGAGTTCCTGCACAGGCATGGCAAATCCACCATCAACCAGCGCGAGGTCGGGGTTGACACGCCGACCCTGCTGCAGGGCCTCACGAGCGGCCTGCGGCAGGGGGCCCAGGTTCTCCTGGTGGGCGAGCCGCGGAACGTCGAGCACGTGGACCTCCTGCTCGAGGGCGCCGAGACGGGTCACCTCGTCTTCACTTCGCTGCGGGGCCTTGACACCGCCTCGTCGCTGTCCCGCATGCTCTCGCTCTTCCCGGCCGAGGAGCGCCAGGAGGTGCGGTCGCGGCTGGCCCGGGTGCTTCGCTGGTTCTTCGTGCAACAGCTCGTTCCGCACCGTGACGGCCGCCACCCTGTTGTGGAGATCTGGCGCTCGACGCGGGCCACCGCCCTCCACCTCGCGGAGGGCCCTCTCAACTCGATGGCACTCGCCGATCTGCTGCTCGAGGGGGAGCAGGACGGTCAGCTCGGTTTCGACCGCGCACTGGAGGGCCGCGTGCGCGCGGGGCAGATCGAGAAGGAAACCGCGGTTGCCAGCGCGGTGCTGCCGCGGCAGCTCGAGCTTCGTCTGCTGGACCGGCGGGGAGCAGGATCATGAAGCGCGCGATCGTGGTCGCAAACGGCCATTTGCAGGTGGAGACGGTGCTTGGGGCGCTGGCCGCTGCCGGTTTCGAGGCCGTGGCGTCGGGCTCCCTCGCCGAGTCTCGCGCGCAGGTGGATGTCGGCGCGGTCGCTGTGGTGATCGGCTCCTCCGGCGAACGGGGAGACGCAGGGCTCACGGGGCTCGCCGGTATATCCCCCGCGACGCGGCGCGGCTGCGTGGTCGTGCTTGTCGGCCCGAGCTTCACCACGGGGGACGGCATGCGAGCCTTCCTCATGGGTGCGGATTTGGTCGTCGGCGCTTCTGACGTCGCCCGCCTCGGCGAGCTCGTGGGGGGCGCGGTCGCAAGCAAGCGGGCGCTAGTGGGGCCCCTGGACCCATTGGCTGCTGCAAAGCTCGGGGGATAGAAGGATGCCCGGAGGTGCCGCGCCCGGCATTGGACTGCCTGCGCGGCCGCAAGGTTGGACCCGGGAGGGGTGACCGGTGCAGATCGTGGACGTGGTCAACAGGCTCGAGGGTCTGAAGCGCTCCGTCGCGCGTGTCATTCGCGGCAAGGACGAGGCGATCGACTGGATCATCGCCGCCCTCCTTGGTCGCGGCCACGTTCTGATCGAGGACATCCCAGGCGTGGGCAAGACGACTCTGGCGCAGGCACTCTCCCGCTCCCTCAACCTCGTCTTCTCGCGCATCCAGTTCACGTCGGACACCCTGCCGTCCGACGTGATCGGCGTGTCGCTCTGGCGGGCGGAGCGCGGCGAGTTCGAGTTCCTCCCCGGGCCGGTGTTCACCAACGTTCTCCTCGCGGATGAGATCAACCGCGCGACACCCAAGACGCAGGCGGCGCTCCTTGAGGCGATGAATGAGCGGACCGTGACGGTCGAGAAGACGCGCTACCGCCTGCGGGAGCCGTTCCTGGTGCTGGCCACCCAGAACCCCGTCGAGTACCTCGGAACGTATCCACTGCCGGAGTCTCAGCTCGACCGCTTCCTGCTGCGGATCTCCCTGGGGTACCCCGCTCCTGAGGAGGAGCTGGCGCTTTTGCGCAGCGGCGGCGTCGAGGGCGAGCTCGAGGCCGTGCACCCGGTGCTCGAGGGCGCCGAGCTGGTGCAGCTTCAGGCGCGTGTGCGGGAAGTCCGTGTGACGCCTGCGCTGCTGTCCTACCTTCTCGAGCTCGTGCACCGCACCAGGAACCACCCGGAACTGGCGCTCGGCGTTTCCACCCGTGGCGCGCTCGCACTGCACCGCGCCAGCCAAGCTCTCGCAATGGTCGAGGGGCGCGACTACGTGATCCCCGACGACATCCAGCGGCTGGCGATCCCGGTGATGGCGCACCGCGTAGTCCTGGCTGGCGGCGAGGTTGGGGAGGGGTGGAGCCGCAGCGAGGCCGAGCGCGCGGTGATCCGCGGGATTCTGGACTCCACCGCCGTCCCGCTATGAAGAGGGGTCGGGGATCCGAGGCCGGGCCTCACGGGAACGACCCCGCAAACTTCGCCGCGGCGCGTTTCCGGACGCGCTTCCCGGGTTTCACGCTCAAACCCACTGCGGCATTCTGGGTGTTTGTCGTGTCCGTGCCACTGCTCGGTGTCGCGGCCCTCAACACCGGCAACAATTCGCTTTACCTGCTTCTCGCCCTCACACTCGGGGCGTTCGTGTCCTCCGGAGCTTTCTCGCGGCACACCCTCAGCCGCGTGAGGGTCCGCCTCATCGCACCGGCCGAGGCCTTTGCGGGCGCGGCGGTGGGAGTGCAGCTCGAGGTGAGCAACCATTCGCGCTGGGTGCCGGCCGCCCACGTCGCGTGCCACCTCCTGGGCCTTCCCGGGCGCGCCGTGATCACGAGGGTGCCGCCCCGCGCCAGCGCTCTGGTCTCGTTTCCGACGGTGTTCCCGCGCCGTGGCCGATGGAAGCTCCCCGCGGTGCAGGTCGAGATACGTCTTCCCCTCGGGTTCTTCGTCAAGTCCGTTCGGTGGCCACAGTCGGCGGAGGTGCTGGTCTACCCGCGGCGGGTGCGGGTCGGCACCGTGCGATGGGCGGGGCTGGCACGGCGTGAGGAAGCGACCGCACCCGGACGCGGTCGTCGGGGCGGCGAGGTCGAGCAGCTTCGTCACTTCCACCCCGGCGACGATCGGCGCGACATCCACTGGAAGCAGACCGCACGGCAACAACGTCTCATCGTGGTCGAGCGTCGCGAGCGCTCTCTGCCGTCGCATTACCTCGCTCTCGACCGGCAACTTCCGCGCCGCGACGACGACACGCTGCTGCAACGGTTCGAGGACCTCGTCAGCGAGGTGGCGTCCTCGGCACTCGAGCAGCTGCACCACGGCGAGCCGGTGGGCCTGATCATCGGCGGCACCGTGACGCCCCCCGGCGCCGGAAGCTCGCACGCCCGCCGCCTCCTCGAGCGGCTTGCCCTCGTGCAAGCCGTGGGACCGGGCGAGGACCCGTTGCCCGCTCTCCTCTCCGGCGAGCCGGTGTACCGCCTGGCGGAGGCAGGATGACGGCGGTTCAGGAACGCCAGCGGTGGCTCGCGGCGCTTGCGCTCGCCGTAGCGATCCCGCTTCCGCTGACCGGTATCGTGAGCTGGCCTTTCCTGCTCCCGTTCCTGGCCGTGGCGCTGTGGGTTGTCAGCAGCCGCCGCCCCATCCCACTTCCACCGGCCTGGTTGGAGAACGTTCTCGCACCGCTGATCGTGGTTGCAGTCGTGGCGGCCGGCGGTGTCCGTTACGGCGTGCTCCGCCCCGTGTCACAGCTTGCGGTGCTGGTGGCCGCAGTGAGGCTTCCCGGATGCGGGCATCGGTCGCGGATGCTGAGCACGGGTGGCATCTTGGCACTGGTCGGGGTCGCCGGCATCGCCTCATCCACACACCCTTCCCTGGCGCTGTACCTGGTCGTGCTGCTGGCGCTCGTGATCCTCGCGGTCGGCCGGCTCACCGGCGTGACGCTCGCCGAGGGTGCGGCGACCCGCAGCGGGGGCACCCCCTGGCCGCCGTTGCGGCTGGTCGTCGGGTCGGTGGCGGTGGCCGTGCTGATCGCGGCACCCCTCTTTGCCCTGCTGCCCCGGCTTCGGTCGCCGTTCGCTGCCGCCCCATTCGACACCCGTTCGACTGCGGGCTTCCGCGAGGCAGTGATGCTGCACGGCCTCGGCGACGTGAAGCAGTCACGCAGGCTTGTGATGCGGGTCTCCTTCCCTGGAGTGGAACGGGGTCGGGTGAGCCCCGAGTGGCTGCGCCTCGTCGGCGCCACCATGAAGTACTACCGGGCCGGGGGCTGGATCGCGGGCCGGCTCAAGAGTCAACGACTGGCGGGTCCTCCTGAACGCGAGGTCTCGCTGGTGGAGGGGGGCGCGGTCGGACACCTAAGGCGCATCGAGATCGTTTTGGAGAAGGAAGCCGGTGTGCTGTTCGCGCCGCCCGGTGCCGTGACCCTCACCCTCCACTCGCCGGTACCGGTGACGCACGAGCTGTCCGGTGTGTTGCGCATTCCGCGCGGCACCGAGTTGCCCCTGACCTACGGTGTGGAGTTCGACCCCTTGAGAGTCGAGCAGCCGCCGCCCGACGACGTGGATCTGGAGCTGCCCCCGGGCAGCGGCGAACTGCGGGCACTGGCCGAGCGGGTCGCGGGCCGGGCTCCAAACTCCCTCGCGGCTTCCCTGGCGATCGAGCAACACCTTCAGAGCAGCTACCACTACGCGTTGCGCATCCGCGCGCCGGTCCGGGAAGACCCCGTGCACTGGTTCCTCTTTCGCTCGCGCGAGGGGCATTGCGAGTTTTTCGCCTCAAGCATGGTGCTGCTCCTGCGCACGCTGGGGATCCCGGCGCGGCTCCAGGCGGGCTATGCCGGCGGTGAGCCCGACGGCGAGGGCGGCTACCTCGTGCGCGACAGCGATGCACATGCGTGGGTCGTGGCGAACGTCGGAGGAACCTGGCGTGTGTTCGACCCGACGCCCGCCGAGGGGAGGCCGGGAATCCTCGAAGCGCCCGGCGGGCCGACGCTGCGGTGGAGCTGGCAGCAGCTTGAGTCGCTGTGGGATCGGTGGGTACTGACGTTTTCCCTTGCCGATCAGGTCGATATCGCGCGCTGGGTGCTCGACGCTGTGAGAGTGGCCGCACCCTTCCTCCCCCCCGTGGCCCTGGCCATCGGCGCGCTCGTTGTGATCATCCTGCTGATGAGGACGAGGCGGAGGGGTGCGCCCGAGGTCCCGCGTGTCGTGGGCAAGGCGATGCCGGTGACCCGCGCCTTGCGAAGGGCGATGAGAGCGGTCGCCCGGCGCGGCGTGCCGGTGGTTCCCTCGATGACGCCGCGGGAGTTTGCGGCTGCTGCCACGCACGCCTTCCCGGAGGCCGGGGCGCAACTGGAGCGGCTCGTCTACGGGCACGAGCGTTCCTGCTATGCGGAGGGCGCCCCGCCGCCGCGGCGGGAACTCCGGGCCGCCGTTCGCGGCATCAACCGCGCCCTCGGGAGCGCCCCACGCCTGGTTACCGGTCGTTCTGCGTCGCCCTGAGACCCTCTGCCGCTGCCGCGAGGACGCGCGCCTGTTCGTCTGTCAGAGCCGCGCCGGCCTGCAGCTCGACCTCGGCTGCAAAAGCCCCGAGAGGCCCATTCAGACAGTCGTCCCGCACTGCGTCCAGGCACCTGCCGGCGTCTTCGAGTCGGGCGCCCAGCCCGGTGGCTGCCCGGTTCTGGGTGCGGAGACGCCGAAGGAGCTCGAGAAGGTCCCACAGCATCTGGCCTGGGGGCGGCGTCAACAGGACCGCCCGGATCTGTCCGCCGTTGCAAGCACTCCCGCTCAGCACCCCGCCGAAGCACCCGTAACCGACGATTCGGCCCAGGTCGTCGATCGCTGTTGCCGCGATCAGCTCGACGCCAGAGTCTGAACGGATCAGGTTGTTGAGGTCATAGAGAACGCCGCTGCGGTAGAGGATCGCGTGCGAGCGTCCGTCTTCGGTGAGCGAATAGCCCACGGCACGACCGAGGTCGTTGAGCCCCCACGCGGCGCCCTCCCCGGTACCGAGTGTGCCGAGATCGACGACGTTCCCGCTGCGGAAGATGACGGGACGTGACACGTTGTCCGCGAAACTCGACCAGCCGGCCACCTCGCCGAACAGGTTGATCTTGTTGGCGCCGCCTTTGGTGCCGCCGAGAGATCCGAGGTCGGCAGTAACGCCAGCGGCCCAGCGGAACGGGCGTGAGCCTCCAGCAACGTCGTAGTACCCGACGACGCGGCCGAACTCGTTGATGTCCGTGGCAATGCTTCCACCGCTGAAGCTCGCACCGATGTCGGTCACGTTGCCGTTCTCGAACAGGAACGCGTGCTGGGGCCCCGTGGCAGGGTACGCCCAGCCTGCGATCTGCGCCCTCGAGTTGATCCCGTTGCCCTGGCTGCGGCCGCCACCGAGGGTGCCGAGGTCGGTCATCGTGCTCCCGCGCCGAAGATAAGCACGCTGGTCGCCGGCCGCCGTCTCGGAGTCGCCGGTGATGTCGCCGATTTGATTTATCGCGTATGCGTAGCTGTATGCGCCCCCGAGCGTGCCGAGGGGGCTCATGACGCCGCCGCTGTACAGGAACGCCTGCTCGTGGCCGAGGGTCGCCCTGCAAGTCCCAACGACCTGAGCGCGGAGGTTGATGTCCAGCGCAAAACAGTCGCCGCCGAGCGTCCCGAGGTCGGTGACCGTGTAGGTCGGGGTTGGCTGCGCCAGGGCCGGCAAGCCACTGAGCGCAATGGCCGGTACTGAAATGAGACCCAAGAGGAGGCGAAGCCTGACGGGCGTTCCCTTTTTCATGGCGATCCTCCCTGAAATCAAGCTCGGACCGGCGAATTCTAGCACCGGCTCTCTACGCAGGTTTCGGCGGTGGTTCCGAACGTGGCACCGGGCCGGCTATCCAAGCGGCCAGAGCCACGCTGCCCACCATCAAGGGGATCGCGGCCAGGATGTCCACGACGTAGTGGTAGGTGAGCAGAATGGTCGCGGCGATGAGCAGGGTCCCGATCGGGAGCAGCACGTTGTAAAGCGTGCGGTAGCGCCGCCGGGCGCAGTACAGAACCGCGAGCGTGACCATGGTGTGGCCAGAGGGGAAGGCGTCTGTCTTCGTCTTTTCCCAATGGTCGAGGCGGTCGCGCACCTTCTCCCCTACGAGACCCGGCGGCAGCGAGAGGTAGCGCTGCTGCGCGACGGTCGTCCGGGGGCCGTAGGCAGGCACGACGAAGTAGCCGGCGTACGACACGACGAAGGTAAAGACCACGGCGGCGGTGACCTGTGGGAGGAACGGGTCGTGCCGCGCAGCCAGGACCACCGCTAGCGCGATCGCGAGGAAGAAGAACGTCGAGTACGCAACCGTGAGCACGTCGGCGATCCAGCCGGGCAGAGGCAGGCTGTAGAGGGCGGCCTGGGCCTCGTGGCCGAGCAGAGCGCGGTCGAGGGCCTCAAGCTCCTCGTCGTAGGTCCGCGGGTTGACGAGCGGGATCAGGCGGCCGAGGTTCAGAAAGATGTAGGGGACCACCGGCACCGGCAGGAGCTCCCGGCACCAGTACCGCCAGCCGCTCCGGTTCTCGCCCAGGGCGAGGGCCGCGATCGCGAAAAGCGCCCCCACCGTCATGAACGACGCTCGGGCCGCCAGCGGAACCTGGGCGGGATGGGCCCAGGCCACGGCGGTCATGGCCGCGAGGGCCAGCAGGAGGAGCGTCTCCGCAGGTCGCAGCGCTCCCTTGCGGGCGGGTGACGGCGGCTCTAAGATGCCATCCATGCTTCGGCGCGGCGTTGCCACCCTCGCCCTCCTCATCGGCTTGACCCCCTGCGTGTCGGCCGGTCAGCGCGTAGTGATTCTAACCCTCTCCGACTCGATCCAGCCGGCCTCGTTGCGGTATCTCGAGCGTGGTCTTGGAGTTGCAGACTCGAGCGGGGCGGCGGCGACGATCATCGAGCTGGATACTCCTGGGGGTCTTCTCACCTCGCTGAGGCGGATGACGACCGCGATCACGGGCGCCCGCCGTCCGGTGGTGGTCTACGTGACCCCGGCGGGCGCGCAGGCGGCCTCGGCTGGATTCTTCCTTCTGATGGCAGCGGACGTGGCGGCGATGGCTCCGGGAACCAACGCCGGCGCGGCTCACCCGGTGGGCGGCGAGGGGGCGGAGCTCACCAAGACGATGGCGGAGAAGGTGACCAACGACGCCGCGGCGCTCGTCCGCTCCCTCGCGACTCAGCGCGGACGCTCTGCCGAGTGGGCCGAGAAGGCGGTGCGAGATTCGGCCTCCTACACGGAGCGCGAGGCGCTCGAGAAAAAGCTCATCGACGTGGTCGCGAACGACCGCGGTGAGCTGCTGAAGTGGCTGGACGGCCGAACCATCAAACGTTTCGACGGGAGATCGGAGAAGCTCGAAACTTCCGCGCCGGAAATCGTTGTGGTTGGGCCCAACGCCGGCGACAAGCTTCTCTCGGTGATCGCGCACCCCAACATCGCCTACCTGCTCCTACTGCTCGGCCTGGTCGGAATCTACTTCGAGCTCTCCCACCCGGGCGTGATCCTGCCGGGAGTGCTGGGAGGCGTGGCGATCCTGCTTGCGCTGTTCGCGCTCTCGGTCCTGCCGGTCAACTACGTCGGGGTGCTGCTGATCCTGCTCGGGATCGGCTTCTTCGTCCTGGAGGTCAAGGTGGCGAGCTACGGACTGCTGACCGTGGCGGGGCTGGTGAGCTTCATCTTCGGCTCGTTGATGCTCGTGCGGTCGCCGTTCCCGGCGCTGCGCGTGGGGTTGGCGGTCGTGCTGCCGACCGCGGTTGGCGTCGCCTTCGTGGTCATGTTCCTGCTGAGGCGCGTGCTCCGCAGCCACCGCAAGCCGCCCATCACCGGGGTGGAAGGCCTCGTGGGCGAAGTCGGCGATGTTTCGGTGGCTGTCGAGCCCGTGGGCAAGGTGTTCGTGCACGGTGAGTACTGGGAAGCGTACGCGAGCACACGCATACCGGTGGGCGTTCAGATTCGCGTGGTGAAGGTTGACGGTAAGAGGCTGGAAGTGGAGCCGGCGGGGGACCTCAATCCCCGGCCGGGAGAGTAGGAGGCGGTCATGGCCCCGCAACTTCCCGTAGGTCTGATTCTGCTGGCGTTCTTTGCACTGGTGTTGATCTTCAAGTGGATCAACATCCTCAACGAATACGAGCGTGCGGTGATCTTCACCCTCGGGCGCGTGGACAAGGACGCCAAGGGCCCGGGCATCATCTTTGTCCTCTGGCCGATCCAGAGGATGGTGAAGGTGAGTCTTCGGACCGTTGTCCTGGACATCCCGCCCCAGGACGTGATCACCCGCGACAACGTCTCGGTAAAGGTCAACGCGGTCGTGTACTTCCGGGTCATCGCTCCGGTGCGCGCGATCATCGAGGTGGAGAACTACATTTACGCCACCTCGCAGTTGTCGCAGACCACGCTTCGCTCGATGCTGGGCGAAGTGGTGCTGGACGACCTCCTCGCGGAGAGGGAGAAGCTCAACCAGAGGCTGCAGGAGGTCATCGACCGTCACACCGACCCGTGGGGCGTCAAGGTGTCCCTCGTCGAGGTCAAGCAGGTGGATCTGCCGGAGTCGATGCAGCGCGCGATGGCGAAGCAGGCCGAGGCCGAGCGCGAGAAGCGGGCGAAGATCATCCACGCTGACGGCGAAGCCCAGGCGGCGCAGCGGCTCTCCGAGGCGGCCGCGATCATTCACTCGCAGCCTGCCACCCTCCAACTCCGCTACCTGCAGACACTCACCGAGATCGCCACCGAGAAGAACTCGACGATCATCTTCCCGCTCCCCATCGATCTGCTGAGACCATTCTTCGAGGGGAAGGAAGGCAAGTAGCGCCTTGCCGAGATACTTCGAGATCATCATCACCGGCCGCCAGCTTGCGGCGCTCGTAGTGGGTGTCGTGCTGGCCATCGCCGTGGCGTTTGGCCTCGGTGTCGGGGTGCGCATGCTGCAACCGCCGCCGAACCAGGTCGCGGAAGTCGCCGCGGCCCCGACCCCGGTCTGGCAGCCGACGCCGCCGGCCATCCCGACGCCGGCTCCCACCCCCCAGGCCACCCCCATCCCGGCCACGACCGGCACCCCGGTGCCGCTCCCCACGGAGCGCCCCAAGGCCCCGCCGACCGTCAAGGCAGCTGCGAAGGCGGGCCCGCGCTACGTCCAGGTCGCGGCGCTGGGGAAGCGGGAGCAGGCGGACGGGGTCCGCAACCGTGTCGTCGCCCTCGGGTACACGCCGAGGCAGGTCCTGGTGCAGTCCGCCCCAGGGGGGAAATTCCGGGTCCGCGTGGGGCCGTTCCCAGATGTGGAGAGCGCCGGTCGGGTGGCGGCAAGGTTGCGGGCGGAGGGCTTCGGCGGCGCCTTCGTGGTGAACGAGTGAGCAGCGTCTCCCTGCCGGTGTGGATCCGCGAGCGCAAGCTCAACCTCGGACAGCTCCACGAGGTTCGCAGCGTGATGACTCGCGGTGGGCTCCACACCGTTTGCGACGAGGCCCGCTGCCCCAACCGCAGCGAGTGCTTCTCGCGCGGCACCGCGACGTTCCTGATCATGGGCGACGTGTGCACGCGCTCCTGCCGCTACTGTTCGATCGCTCACGGGCGGGCAAGGCCGCTCGACCCCGAGGAACCGGCAGAGCTCGCGCGCGCCTCTCAGGTCATGGGCCTCAAACACGTGGTGGTGACCTCCGTGGATCGCGACGACCTCCCCGACGGCGGCGCCGCCCACTTCGCCGCGGTGATCGCCGAGCTCAAGAAGCTGGAGCCGCGTCCCGCCATTGAGGTGCTCACCCCCGACTTCCGTGGTGATCCGAGATCGGTGGACGTTGTCCTTGGCGCCGGCCCCGACGTCTACAACCACAACGTCGAGACCGTGCGGCGACTCTACCCCCGGGTCCGGCGGCAGGGCCGCTACGACTGGGCGCTCGAGGTCATCAGACACGTTGCAAGTCGCGGCGGTCCGGTCACCAAGTCCGGCCTCATGGTGGGGCTCGGCGAGGAGAGGGGCGAACTCGAGGAGACGCTGCGGGACCTCGCAGCGGTGCGTTGCCGCGTGGTCACGATAGGCCAGTACCTGCGCCCGACCTCGGAGGAAGTCCCGGTGGTGCGCTACTGGGCGCCGGAAGAGTTCGCCGAGCTCGCGGCGTACGGCCGCTCCCTCGGTCTCGAGGTCATCGCCGGACCGTTCGTGCGCTCCTCGTACCACGCCGAGGAGGCGTTCCTGCGGGTTTCGGAACTCGGGTGAGGAGCGCCCGGCGCGCTCCGCGTTCCACGGCGTGCTTTCCGGACTGGTGATACCTTATCCGACGGAGGTCCCATGACCGCGGAGACTGCCGACACTGAGAAGAACACCGGTGGCAAGCCGGGAGGCACCCTCGGCAGGGCGTTCATCGGCATCGCCGGCATCATCGGCGCCGGAAAGACGACGCTCGCGACCGCGCTCGGCCAGCACCTCGGCCTCGACGTGCACTACGAGCCGGTCATCGACAACGAGTACCTGGCCGACTTCTACCGCGAGACAAAGCGGTACAGCTTTGCCATGCAGATCTACCTCCTGAACAAGCGCTTCCAGCAGCACCAGGAGATCATCTGGCGTGGCCGGGGCGGGGTCCAGGACCGCACAATCTACGAGGACGCGATCTTCGCCAGGACGCTGCGCGACATGGACCTGATGGACAACCGCGACTACGAGACCTACGTGAACCTCTTCCGGAACCTCTCAAACTTCATGTGCCGGCCCAACGTGATCATCTACCTCGACGTCAAACCGGAGACGTCGATGGAGCGGATCAGGCAGAGGGACCGCGGCGTCGAGTCGGGGATCACGGTCGAGTACCTCACGAGGCTCTACAACAACTACGAGGAGTTCCTGCACGAGATCAGCCGGCTCATCCCGGTGCTGCGTGTGCGCTGGGACGATTTCTGGGAAGTGGAGCGGCTGGCCGAGGCGATCACGCGCGAGTACATGCGCGACAGCTTCCTGCGCGAGGTCGCGCAGCACGCATGAGGCTCGAGCGCCGGACGGTCTCCGTCAGGCGCACCCGTACCGCAAGAAGTTGACGTAACCCTCGGGGTCGGCCAGCAGCCGCGCCCTCACACGCTCGAATGCGGCCTCGTTGGCCCGATACGTCCGCTCGTTGTCGAGGAGTGGAAACCGGTGCGCGATCCCGGGCTTGAGTCGCTCCCGTGCGGCGGCGGGGAGCAGCCCGCGAAGAAACGGGGCCAGGCGTGTACGCAGGCGCAGCGCCGCTGTGGGCGCGACGCTGCCGGGGAAGTCCTTGCGCCCCCACGACGCGGCCCCGAGGTGGAAGAACGTGTCGCCGTGGATCGAGCCGAAGTGGATGTGGTCCTGACCGCGATTGCTTCGCTTCAGGGGCAGCCAAGCGAGCCCGTCCCGCCAGGCGGTGAGACCCCACCCGACCCCCGAATCCGGATGGTGGGGGAAGGCACGACGGTAGCGCCGGTACTCCCGCGTGGCCATTGCCTCCCGCGAGAGCAGCAGCGTCGGCCGGTGGCGCCCGAGGAAGTCGGCGCGCGCCAGGATCGCCGCGGTGAAGGGCTTGAAGTCCACGGCCTCGTCGCGCACGGCGGCCGCAAAGGGGGTACCTGCGTCGAGCCCTGCGGCCAGCTCCTCCTCCCAGCGGTCGCGCACCGGAAACGAGTCGACGTGGAGCGTGGCGATGTGTGTGGCGCCGTCGTGCACTGCCTCGAGGAGCAGGCTGTCCAGGTAATAGGCGTGCTCCGCCGGCCCACGCTCCCCGGTCGGCGGCAGCCTGCAGAGCCTCACGAACGGGAGCGACAGCCTCCGTTCGAGCCATGGGGCGGGTCGGTTCACGACGCCGTAGATCGTGAAGGGAACCCGCGTGTGACGCACGAGCCGGTCGAGGTGAAGGTCGAGGAGCGGCTCGTTCTTCTCCGAAACCAGGTAGACGACCGCGATGCCCAGCCTCATCGTGACGGCACCGGCTCGCCGTACCGGGCGCGACGGAAGAGCGAGACCTCGAACGAATCCTCGTCGTACGCGACGTCCGAGAGCAGTATCGGCCGGTCGCGCACGATGTCCCTGGTGAGCGTGACGTCCTCGGTCAGGCAGATCGGCAGCCCGCCGTGGGCCCCGCCTTCGCAGTTGTCGATCATCCCGTAGCACGTGTAACCGCCGATCCCGTCGAGCCTCTCTCCAGCTCGCAGGTCTCGCTTCGCGTAGGCGTACACGTTCGTCCGGAAACCGTGACGGGGTTCGAGCAGTGGGAGCCTGTTCAGATGCGCCTCGGCAATGCATCGGACCGCCTCGACGTGGCAGAGGTGGTAAGGGCGGTAGAACACGTAGAAGGGGCCCGGGCCCATCTTGTAGTAGGCCATCATGTCCCGCTGGTAGGGGTCGTCGCAGTAACCCACCGCAAAGACGCCGCCCCCCGGCTCCGCGCCGAGGATGTAGTCGGCCACCGGCCCATCGCGCCTGAGTTGCGCGAGATCGTACAACGCCGGTGCCTGCGACACGTGCGTGGCGCACGGCCCTTCCATCCCCGGCGTCGTCACCCGGAGGCCCACGGCGTTTGCCAGCAGCGCCATCTCGATCGAGAGCTTTGTCCCGTCGGTGTAGGCCGTGCACATCTTGTAGCCCAGGTGGCGCTTGTCGGCCTCCGGCACGATGGTCGTCGGGTTGGCGTAGCGGTCCAGGAACCCCTTGATGTTCCCGGCCATCACGAGCTCGAATCCCCACAGCTCGAGCTCGTCGAGGAGACGCTTGAGCACGCCGTGCTGGTCGCCGTCGCAGCTCGTGTAGGCGAGCCCTCGTGCGTGCGCCAGGCGCATCAGGTGCGGGCCGAAGATCAGGTCGATCTCGGAGTTCATGAGGACAAGGTCCTTGCCCGTCTCGAGCGCGGTGAGCGCGAATCGGGCCGCCGGGCCGATCGCGTTGGACGACTCCACCAGGACATCGGCCGCCGCACATTCGGCGACCAGGCTCCCGTCCGTGGTCACGCCGACGGCGCCCCGCGCCACGGCGTCGTCGAGGGCCTGGGCGGTACGGACAACGGCAGGCTCGCCGCCGATGGCCACGACCGCCGCGAGCGCACGCTCGAGCTCGACGTCGGCGAGGGCCACACAGGCAACTCCGGGGGTGACGGCGCACTGATGGACGAGGCCCCGCCCCATGGAGCCGGAACCAATGATGCCGACGCGGATCGGCTTGCGGAGCGCACGCAACCTGGCATTGAGCTCGTCCACGGCGCGGAAGGCTAGCACAGGGGCTCACCCTCCTCTGCGTTCGTTCCGCGAGCCGCGCTTCTGGAATCGAGGCTCCGCCTCTGGTACGGTTTGCTCCGTGCGGTCCAAAGGTTGGCACTCGAGGGCGTTGGCCGTTGGTGGGGGCGTGTCGCTGGCGCTCGCGCTGCCGGGGCCGGGGCTCGTGCCGCTGGTGCTCCTGGTGCCTGGGCTGCTGCGCAGGGCGCTCTCCGGAGCGCGCGGCTGGAGGGCGTTCCGCCTCGGCTGGCTCGCCGGTTTCGCTCAGTGGCTGGTCGCGGTTCCCTGGGTGTTCATCGTCCTTCACCGCTACGGCCACCTGCACGCGGCCCTGGCGGTGCTGGCGGTCGTGCTGATGGCGGGGATCCTGGGCCTGACGTGGGCGATCGCGGGGTGGGCGACGAGCCGCGCTCCCGAGGGATGGAGGGTCGTGGCACTCCCGCTCGCGATCGCCGCCTTCGAGGAGCTGCAGCGCTTCCCGCCGTGGATCTTCCCGTGGAACCCGGTTGCCGCGGCGCTGACGCCAGTGCCGGCGCTCCTGGCACCTTTGCCGGTGATCGGGGCGATCGGCCTCTCACTGCTGGCGCTTCTCGTCGGCAGCTCGCTCGACGCCCTGCTGGAGCGCCCGCTCCGGCGCACCGGCGCGACCTGGCTTGGAGTGGTGGCACTTGCCTGGATGGGGACGGGACTCGTGGCGCCAACGTTCCGACCGGTCGGGCCGCCCGTGAAGGTCGCGGCCCTCCAGCCCAATGTGCCGCTCGAGGCCCGCTGGGATCCGGCCAACGAGAAGAGGATCGAAGACACCGTCTGGCAGCTCTCACGGCAGGCCGCCGCCGAGAAGGCGGCATGGGTCGTCTGGCCGGAGAGCGCGGTCCCGCGAATCCTAGAGCGGGACGGCGCATTCCGCGCCGAGGTTGAGCGCTTTGTCAGGACCAACGATGTTTGGATGGTGCTGGGCTCGATCGGGTTCGGGCCGGGCGAGGACGAGTATTTCAACTCGGTGTACGTCGCCTCCCCGGCGGGGCTGCTGCCGTGGCGCTACGACAAGATCCACCTGGTTCCGTTCGGGGAGTACGTGCCGCTTGCGGGGAGGATCGCCGCGCTGCGGGCCCTGGTGCGCGAAGTCGGCTCCTTTACGCCTGGAAGGCTGCCGCTGCCGCTCCCGGGGCCGGCCGGCGCCACCGGCGTGGCGGTGTGCTACGAGGTGGCATACCCCTCGCTGTACGCCAGCGAGGTGGTGCGTGGGGCGCGGATCCTGCTCACGATCACCAACGATGGCTGGTACGGGAACTCCGCTGCGCCCCGTCAGCACCTGGCGCTCGCGATCCTGCGGGCCGGCGAGGCCCGCCGGTACCTGGTCCGCGCGGCCAACAGCGGCATCTCCGCCGTCGTCGACCCCTACGGCCGCGTCGTGGCGCGCCTGGCCTTCGACCGGAGAGGGCTGATAACCGCCGAGGTCCGGGGCGGTGAGGGGACGACGCCGGCAACAGAGTTCTCGGGGTGGCTGCGGGGCGGCGTCGTGCTGCTGGCTGCGGGTGTTATCATCTTCGGGGATCGGCGGCGAGCCTTGGTTCGCTAGCTCTCTCGAGACAACGTCGGTCCCACGGGGGAACGGGTGCTTGAGGACGTGATGAGCCGGGCGCAGCAGGTCCGCGACACGCTTGTGGGCGTGCGGGGGTACCTTTGACGCCGAGCGCCTGCAAGGCGAGCTGACAAGGCTGACGGAAGAAACCCAGCAGAACGATTTCTGGAGCAACCAGGAGCGCGCCCGTGAGGCGATGCGCCAGCAGCGCGCGCTGGAAGTCAAGCTCGCCAACGACCGTTTCCTCGCCGAGGCGGCCGAGGAGATCGAGGTCCTCCTCGAGCTCGCCCGCGAGGACCCGGACGGCGAGCAGGAGCTGAAGGCTCTGCTCGCCCGCGTCGAGCCAAAGCTCGAGCGCATCGAGCTCGAGACCAAGATGACCGGCGAGTACGACGCAAACAACGCCTACCTGGAGGTCCATCCGGGCGCCGGCGGGACCGAGTCGGCGGACTGGGCAGCGATGCTGCTGCGGATGTACCTGAAGTGGTGCGAGCGCCGTGGCCTCCAGGCTGATGTCCTCGACATCCAGGACGCTGAAGAGGCCGGGATCAAGTCCACGACGGTGCTGGTGAGGGGCGAATACGCCTACGGCTACCTCAAGAGCGAAAGCGGCATTCACCGCCTCGTGAGGATCTCGCCGTTCGACGCGCAGGGCAGGCGCCACACCTCGTTCGCCTCCGTTCACATCTACCCCGAGGTGGACGAGGAGGTTGAGGTGAAGGTGGAGGACAAGGACGTTCGTATCGACCGCTTCTGCTCGTCGGGACCCGGCGGGCAGGGCGTCAACACGACGTACTCGGCCGTGCGCCTCACCCACTTGCCCACCGGGATCGTGGTCACCTGCCAGAACGAGCGCTCGCAGATCAAGAACCTGGCCACGGCCATGAAGGTTCTCAAGGCGCGACTGTTCGAGCTCGAGCGCGCCAAGAAGGAGGAGGAGCTCGCGAAGATCAAGGGCCCCAAGAAGGACATCTCGTGGGGCAACCAGATCCGGTCGTACGTGCTTCAGCCCTACCGGATGGTCAAGGACCTGCGCACCGGTCACGAGGTGGGCGATGCCGACCGTGTGCTGGACGGGGACCTCGACCCATTCATCGAAGCGTACCTGAAACTCCAGGCCAAGTCGGCCCTCGAGGGATGAGCGCCACGAAGATCCTCTGGGGCTCACCGCTCCCCCCCACCCGGTCGGGAATCGCCGACTACGCGGCCGAGGCGCTGCCCCACCTGGCCTCACTCGCCGAGGTGGCCGTGCTGGAGCCCCCGGACTGGGAACCCCCCGTCGCCGCCGATTGGCTCGCCGGGCTGCGGCGGCTCCCCTGGGACGCTGCCGTGCCAAAGGGTTTCGTTCCTCTCCTCCACCTGGGCAACAACCCCTACCACCTCTGGATCGCCAGACGGCTGCGGCGGTTCGGCGGCATGGTCGTTTTGCACGACACGGTCCTGCACCACCTGCTCGTTGAGGAAGCATCGGCTGACGGCGACTGGCAGCGCTTCGCTGAGGAGCTGGGAGAGGTGCACGGTCGGGGCGGGTCGGCGCTGGCGGCCGCGCGGCGCTGGGGTTACGGCGGGCGTCTCGACCCGTTCCTCTTTCCGGCGAGGGCGGTCTACCTCCGTCATGCTTCGGCGGTGATCGTGCACACGCACCGCGCCGAGCTCGAGGTGGCTGCCGCGTGTCCGGACCTGCCGGTCCGGCGCGTTCCCCTGGCGGTTGCGGCTCCACCGGCAGGGGACCGCCAGGTCTGGCGCGCGCGGCTGGGCGTGCAGGGGGACGACCTGCTCCTCGTGCACCTCGGGTTCCTCACGGCGGCGAAGGGGCTGGACGTGATCCTCCGCAGCCTGGCGTCCCTGGTCGCGATGGGGATCGGAGCGCGCCTCGTGGTCGTCGGCGAGGGGAGCGAGGCCGGAGCGTTCGGGACTGCAGTCGCCGCGGCAGGGCTTGCGGCTCGCGTTCAGGTCTGGGGGTACGCGAGCGAGGAGGATTTGGGGGGAATACTCGCGGCCGCTGACCTCGGGCTCGTGCCTCGCTACCCCACGGCGGGAGAGACCTCGGCGGCGGCACTGCGCTTCTTCGCGGCGGGGAAGCCCGTGGCGGTGGCCGGCTACCGGCAGTTCCTCGAGCTCCCGCGGGAGGCGGCGTTGCGCATCGCGCCGGGACCGGCGGGTGTCGCCGATCTTGTGCGCGTCGCGTCGCAGCTGGCGACCGACCAGCGGGTTCGTGAAGCGGCCGGCGCCGCGGCACGCAAGGCCTGGAGTGAAGGCGGGCACGACCCAGCCCAAGCCGTCGCGGCGCTGCTGGCGGCGGTACGCGGGCTGAAGCGCGATGTGGCTTGAAGAGGTCGAGCGTCTGCTGGCGGCGGCGCCGGTGCTCCGGAGACCGCTCGCCAAAGGGTACGTTCCCTCGGCGGTGCTGGTGCCCCTCTACGTGGAGGCCGGCCAGCTCTGGGTGCTCCTGACGCGGCGCACGGACACTCTCCCCAAGCACGCGGGCCAGTACGCCTTCCCCGGTGGGGTGCGCGAGGAGGCCGACGAGGATGAGGTCGCCGCCGCCCTGCGGGAGGCACATGAGGAAATCGGGCTCGATCCTTCGAGCGTGGTCGTTCTGGGGCACCTCAACGATGTGCAGACGCCAACCGGGTTCCTGATCTCCCCGGTGGTCGGGGCCATCCCGTTTCCTCTCAAAGTCCGGCCCGCCTCCGAGGAGGTCGACGCGGTCGTGCAGATACCCTTCGCCTACCTTTCAAACCCGCTGGTCGTGGAGGAGCAGGAGCTGGAGATCGCGGGCGAGAAGGTAGTCTCACCCGTCTACCACTACCGCAATCACCGCATCTGGGGTGCCACGGCGCGCATCCTCGCCGATCTGATCGGCCGCCTCACCGGCGGGGTGCCGGGGGCGGGGGAGTGAGGGCGGCATCCATGACCTCCTGCGCGCGGCGCGTGGCCTGGGCGTTTGCAGACGACTCCCTGGCATTCGCCGGACCACCGGGGAGCCCCGCGGCCAGCGCCAGTTCCTTCTCGGCCTCCTGCCATCGTCGCTGGGTGTGATAGGCGACACCGAGGAGGTAGTGCGCCTGGGCATCCTGGGGGAACAGGGCGATGAGGTTCGTGGCGACCGACTGGGCGTCCGCAGGCCGACCCATGTCGAGCAGGCAACGGGCGCGGAGCAAGCTGGCGTCGGGCTCCTCGCCCTTGGTCCGGGCCAGGCTCGCGAGCGCCTCATCAGCCTTGCCCAGGCGCCGAAGCGCCTCGACGAGGGCGAGGCCAAATTGCGCTTGCCCGGCTTGGACCGCGGACTGGAGCTTCTCGGCGGCCGTGGCGTTGTTCTTGATGGCGAGGTAGGTCGCACCCAGCCAGCCGGTCGCCCAGGGGTCATCGGGTTTGACCTGCAGGGCCCGCTGCAGGTGCTGAAAGGCAGCCGTCGCTTGGCCGTCCGCGAGGGCGATCTCGGCCCGGACGACCCTGGCCTCGAAAAGCGTGCCGTTGGCCGCCAGCGCCTTGTCGAGCGCTTCGCGGGCCGAGCTCAGGTCGCCCATTTGCGCGGCGAGCAGGCCCAGCGCCGCCCACGCCCGGTCGTTTCCCGGGTCCACCTCGACCACGCGCCTGAACGCGTCGCGCGCCGCGGTGAGACGTGCGCGACGCAGCTCGACCTCGCCCAGCGCCATCAGCAGCTCGGGCTTCTCGTTCCCGAGCAGCGCCGTGCGCAGGACACTGTAGGCATCGTCCAGCTTGCCGGCCTCGAGGAAAGCCTCGGCCTCGAGCTCGAGCGCAGGCATGCACGACGGCATCGCCAGGAGCACTCCGTGAAGGAACGCGATCGCGTCCTGTGGGCGTCCCGCGGCCAGCATGCGACGGGCATCGAGGAGCGCCTCCAACGGAACCGGTGAGGTCCCCGGCATTGCCTGCGTCGCGGCCCGCATCGCCGCGATCCGGCCGCGCAGTTCCAGCGCCTCGGAGCTGCGCCCCAGGCGCTCGAGCGCGTCGGCCTTGACCTCAAGCACGTCGGGGAGCGTGTTCGGAGGAGCCGAGGCCTCGAGAGCCTCGAGACTCGGGAGGATCGCCTCCACCGCCGTGCTGTCCGCGGCTTGCGCCAGGCGCTGGCGGATCTGAGCCAGGGAGCCCGCCCCGCTTCCCGTCCTGAGCGGGGCCGAACCCACCACGGGCGTCGGTGGGGCCGTCAGCCGCGTGCGCACCCGGTTGAACATCTTCAAGAAGTCCGCGTCGTAGAACTCGGGCACCAGCTCGAGCTGGGGGACGTCCTTGAGGGCCGCGGTGAGAGCCTCCTCGGCCTTGGTCCGGTCTTTCGCGTTGTAGTAGGCCATCGCGAGCTTCACCCGGATCTCCGCCCTTTTCCCGGGATCCTGCTCGGCGTCCGCCGCGGCGGCGTAGAGCTTCGCCGCGTTCTTGAAGTTCGCGCTGCGAAAGGCCTTGTCACCTTCGGTCAGCGGGTCCTGGGCACGGGCGACGGCCGCGGCCAGGAGGAAGATCGTGGCCACCACGGTGCCTCTGCGCATGCCAGGAGTCTAGCAAATGCGGCCGGAACCGGCCTCCTACTGCGGACGCACGACCCGGGTCTGCTGGGTCGCAGCCGTGACCTCGGTCTGCTCGTGGTACTCGGAGCCGTCGGGCCAGACCACCCGCAACTCGTGCGTTCCCGCCTCAACCTTGCGGTCGCGAGCCGGCAGAGGCCCAAGCAGGTTCCCGTCCAGGTACACGCTTGCGCCCTGAACCGCCACGCCGAAGTCGTTGACCACCGTGAGCATTCCGAAGGGTGGCAGGTGGAGGGTGACGGTCTGGCCGGCGCCCGTCACTTCGACCTCGTGGGTCTTCTCGCGGTAGCCCTGGATGCGCTGGCGAAAGGTGTGCTTGCCCACCGTCAACGGGACTCTGGTCGACTGCACCCGGCCCAGGGCCTGTCCGTCCACCTCCACGTCCGCAGGCGGGTCTACGAACAGCTCGACCTCGACCGTCGCGGGCGTGGGTGCAACGGTTGGGACCGGCGGGATGGCCGGGGAGGGCGCGGGTCCGGTGGCGAGGGAGCCGGTCCGGCCGGGTGATTTGGTGCTGCCGGTCGGCGCCGCGCCGGAGCCGGAAAGGTACAGTCCGACGCTCACCGCCACTGCCGCGGCTGCGGCGGCGGCAGCGATCACCAGGGTCCGCAACCTGCGGGGCCTTGCCCGGAGGCTGAGCCCGGTCGTTGGGACCTGGTCCAGCTGCCGCGCGGCCAGTTCGGTGGCTGCGGTCGCCCCCCGTCCGGGCTGGGCAGCGAGCCGCGCGAGCTCTTCCCGCACCATTGCGGTGGTGGTCTCCGGCCGTCGCGCCCCTGCGTTCTGCGGGAGCGAGGCGAGCACCTCTTTGAGCTCGCTGGCGAACTCGCGGACGCCCCGGAAGCGGTCGTCCGGATTCTTGGCCAGCGCCTTGAGGAGTGCGCGTTCCAGGCGTTCCGGGCAGGCGGGGTTTCGCTTCCGTGGCGGAACCGGATCCTGGTTCAGGATCTGGTAGATGACGTTGGACAGGTTTGGCCCGCTGAACGGCCGCGTTCCGGTGACCATCTCGTACGCCATTACCCCGAGCGAGAAGAGATCGGTGCGGGGGTCGAGCGGCTTTCCCGAGAGCTGCTCCGGCGCAAGGTAGCCCGCCGTGCCGAGCGCAACCCCGGTCTGGGTCAGTCGGGACTCGGACTCGAGGGACTTGGCGATGCCGAAATCCATGATCTTGATCGTCCCATCCTCGAGCACACGCACGTTGGCGGGCTTGATGTCGCGGTGAACGATGCCGCGCGAGTGTGCGTAGTCGAGTCCGGAGCACACCTGCAACAGGATCGCCAGCATGCCGTCCAGGGAGACCGTGCGGTTGGCCAGCATGTCGTCGAGGTCGCTGCCGCTCAGGAACTCCTGCACGAAGTAGGGCGTCTTGCCTTCGATGCCGAAGTCGTAGATCAGAGTGATGTTCGGATGCTGCAGAGCGCCGGCGAGCTGCGCCTCGCGGAAGAAACGCTGGGTCGCCTCGGCGTCGGACGCGTTGCAGCTTTTGAGGGCCACCCAGCGCTGGATGAATGGGTCCCAGGCCTTGTACACGACGCCGAAACCACCGACGCCGATCTGCTCGGCGATCTCGTACTTACCGACGCGCTTGGGGGCCGTCATTGCGTGCACAGTCTAGCGCTTTTTTTGTTGCCGGGGCCGAGAATGCTACGCTCTCGCCGTGGTCTGGAGGAACGCACTGCTCGCCGCCATTGGGGCCGTGGCCCTTTCCTCGGGCGCTTGCCGCGGGCGCGAAGGGCCAACTGCAGGGCAGGTCGTGTCGCCTGCCGTAGAGCGGGTCGCGTCGCCGACCCTCGCACGGACGGGCCATGAGGCTCCACTCACGCAGTTCGACGTGGAGATGTTCCTTGCCGTTCGCGGCAGGGCGCTGCAGCGGCTGGAAGACGCCCTGACGGAAGTCGAGCAGAGCGGCGGGGACATCCTCGGCCGCGTCCAGGAGTTGACGGTGGCCGAGCGCGACGCCGCCCGCGCCCTCGGCGCCGACTGGAGGCGTTACACCTGGGTCCGCGACCAGGTCGGGCGGTTGCTGACCAGCCAACGGCAGCGCGAGGACCAGCGGGTGCTGGCAGCCGAACTGACGCGGGCGAGACAGGACCTCTCCGCTCAACTCGAGGTGGCGCGGGATCCGGCGAGCCGACAGTTCCTCGAGGCGCAGTTGAAGGCTCTCACCGTCCAGGTGCAGAACCTGGAGCGGGAACAACAGGTCCCCCCGCCCCAGGCGGAAGAGGCGAGGCTGCTGGAGTCCGCCCGCGCGGAGATCGCGACGCTCCAGGGGCGCCAGGACCGGGTGCAGCACCGCCTGCAGGTCCTTCTGGAGCGGTCGGGCGCATCGGCCACACCGCGCCCGACCCGGGCCCGCCGGCCCGTTCCGACG
Source organism: Thermoanaerobaculaceae bacterium (assembly GCA_035542075.1). Lineage (GTDB taxonomy): Bacteria > Acidobacteriota > Thermoanaerobaculia > Thermoanaerobaculales > Thermoanaerobaculaceae > RBG-13-68-16. The sequence continues at coordinate 5,352 of DATKMD010000056.1, read as the reverse complement.
CCGCAGTAGCGACTGCTCCGGCGCAAGCCCTGCCGCGCCCCCGGTGCGCGGTCGCGCCTCCGGTTTCAGGGGCGGGCAAATGGGGCGCGGAGCGGGGATCTTGACAAGGTCTCGAACTCACCGTAACTTGCGCCGCGGAGGAAACGCAAACCCGGACGCCGTGACCGCAACTCGGCCGCCGCGCTGTTGTGCGTGGGCGTGCGCGGAAGGTTAAACGGCAACCGGGCGACGGAGGGTCAAATGAGACGCATCGTTCTCGCGGTACTCGTTCTTCTCGGTCCTGCGCTCGTGGCTCAGGCGAAGGACTACCAGAGCTCGTTCCGGTTCACGTTCAGTGCGCCGGATGCCTGGCTCATCATGACCAAGCAGGAACTCACGACCAACCCGGTCTTCGCGAGTGCCGACCCCGGCGTCAAGGCGAAGGTCGAGAGCGGATCCGTTGAGTATTTCTTCAATCGAGTTACAAGCGACGCGACATTCACGGACATCATCGATGTGAAGCGTGGTCCGGGAAAAATCCCGAGTGGCCCCGAGGCCGTGAAGGCCGAATGCGAAGCGTATGCCAAGGCGCTCGCGAAGGCCACAGGCCGAACCCTCGCGCTGACAACGTGCGAGGACCGGGACGTGGGAGCATCGAAGGCGTTCTACGTCGAAGGCGAGGGCCCAACCGCAGGGACGGTCAGGATGCAGTACCAGCTCACGCGCCCGGATGGCAAGCTTCTTTTCGTGACCGGCACGTGCAAGCAGGGCAGTCTGGACAAATTCCGTCCGGATTTCGAGGCGATCGTCAGGTCGATCAAATTCAACTGAGCCGGTGTGGCCGAGTGGCGCGGGTGGGCGTACGCAGGACTTCCCGGCAGCCGACCGGTTGCGGCGGGAAGACCGAGTCGGGAAGAGAGGACGCGCCATGAGGGCTCAGGCCGCCATCGCGCTCGGGCTCTCCGTTGCGGTCCTTTCGGTGGCCATGGGCCAGCCGCCCTCGGCCACGCCGCACTCGCCCGGTGATCCCTGGGCAGGGTGGCGTTTCGTCCTCGGGGAGTGGCTCGGTGGGGGGAGCGGTAAGCCCGGAGAGGGCTCGGGCTCCTTCTCCTTTCGGTTCGACCTTGGGGAGCACATCCTGGTTCGGCGCAGCCACACTGAGTACCCGGCTGCAGATGAAAGGCCGGCGGTTGTCCACGATGATGTCATGATCTGTTATCCGGATCCCGCGGGTGGCCGGATCCTCGCCATCTACTTCGACAACGAGGGTCACGTCATCCGGTACGTGGGTGACGCGGGCGAGCCCGGGCGTCTCGTGCTGGTGAGTGAGGCGATTTGGCCCGCGCCGACTTTTCGGCTCACGTACACGGCAACGGGGGACGACGCCGTGACGATTGCGTTTGAGATCGCACCGCCGGGGCACCCCGACGCTTTCACTCCGTACCTCACCGGGAGGGCAATCAGACAGAGCCGACGGTGATGCCGTCCGGGGCCGAACTAGGCCGCACCCGTTCAGGTGATCGACGCCATGCGCGACGCGTGCGTGAGAAAGAACGACAGAAGCTCGAGGTGAATCTTCAGGTCCACGTTCTTGAGCTTGACCTCGGGGTGACCCTTGAGCTGCGCCGCGGCGAAGTTGAGCACGGCCTGGACCCCCGCTCCGATCAGCTCGTCATAGACTTTCTGCGCTGAACCGGAGGGCACGGTAATGACGGCTATGTGCACTCTCCGTTCTTTCACAATCTTGGTCAAATCGGAGACGCTCTCGACGATCAAGCCACCGGGCACCCGCTTGCCGACTTTGTGGGGGTCAGAGTCGAGGACGGCGACGATGCGGAAACCGCCCGTGTTGAACCCCGAGTAGTGCGACAGTGCCGTGCCGAGGTTTCCTGCGCCCACCACCAGCACCCGCCGCTCCTCGTGCAGGCCCAGGATGTTGACGAGGTGCTCCCGGAGCTGAGTCACGTTGTAGCCGACGCCGCGGATGCCGAACTCGCCGAAGTATGCGAGGTCCTTGCGGATCTGCGCGGAGTTGAGGTGGAAGCGTTCGGCGAGCTCCTGGGACGAGATCGTCGCGGTGTCCTCGTGCTCGAGTTGCTGGAGGCATCGCAGGTAGACCGACAGGCGATTGATGGTCAGTTCGGAGATGCTCTCGACGGGGATGTAGCGTTTGAACGCCATGGCTCACCTCATCAGGGTCCGTGCCGCGAGCTCGCCGGCGCTCACCAGCCAGGCCGGGAACACACCGAGCACGACCATGGCGAGAGCGCAGGCACCGGCGACCAGCCTCACCAGCCACGGTTCGCCGTAGCTGGGGACGCGCCTTGGCAGCGGTTTCATGTACAGATAGTACACCACGCGCACGTAGAAGAAGACTGAGATCAGGCTGTTGAGCACGCCGACCACCGCCAACCAGACGAGGTGCTCGTTGACGGCGGCCCGGAACACGAGGAACTTCGCGACAAAGCCGATCGTGGGCGGGATGCCTGCCAGGGAGAACATCGAGAGGGCCAGCACGAACGAGAGAATCGGCCGCTCCCATCCCTGGCCTGCGAGGTCGGTGATCAGGTGGGGCTCATCCTCGCTGTCCGAGAAAGCCGAGACGACCGCGAATGCCCCGATGTTCATGAAGGTGTACGCGGCGAGGTAGACGAGCACGCCCGTCATCCCATCGGGACCGAAGGCGACCAACCCGACCAGCGCATACCCCATGTGGGCGATCCCCGAGTAGGCGAGCATCCGCTTGACGTCCCTCTGGGCGATCGCCACCAGGTTGCCGAGGGTCTGGGACGCCACGGCCACCGCGGCCAGCAGCGGCAGCCAGCGAGGCGTCAGGATCTGCGGGGCGACACTCGCGATGACGCGGGCGAGGACGATCAGCGCAGCGCCCTTGGGCACCACCGAGAGAAATGCGGTGACGGGCGTCGGCGCTCCCTGGTAGACGTCGGGGGCCCATGCATGGAACGGGACCAGGGCAAGCTTGAATCCGAACCCGGTGAGGACCAGGGCCAGCGCAACCATGAGCAACGGCCTCCCGGAGGGGGAGCCGTCGGCGATCACTCCGGCAATCTCGTGAAGCGAGAAGGAGCCCGTGGCGCCGTACAGGAGGGCGATCCCGAACAGCAGAAACGCCGATGCGAACGCTCCAACCACCAGGTACTTCCAGCCGGCTTCCAGAGAGATCCCGCTCTCGCGGTGGAAGGCGTTCAGGACGTACAGGGAGATGGAGAGCAGCTCGAGGGCCACGAAGACGACCAGGAGGCTGTCCGCCTTGGCGAGCACCATGGCGCCGGTGGCCGACCACAGCAGCAGGCCGTAGAACTCCCCGAAGCGGGCACCGGTCCGCGCGAGGTACGGGTCAGCCATCACTGCGACAAGGAGGAGCGCCGCCAGGATGTACGTGTCCACGAAGCGCGCGAGCGGATCCATCAGGAGGGCGCCCGACCAGGCCGGGCCCGGCAAAGGCGTGACCCACCTGGACACCAGCGCGACAACCGCCGCAACGCCGGCGAGAAGTCCAAACCGGGGCCGAAGGCGGGGCGCAAACGCATCGGCCAGGACCAGCGCGCCCCCGGCAAGCACCAGCACGAGCTCGGGGAGGATCGTGGCGAGATCGGTGGGGCTCATGCTCAACCTCCGATGAGCCGGCGGACCGCCGCCTCGGACAGCGAGAGAAACGTGGCGGGGTGGACGCCGATCCAGACCATGAGGGCTCCGAGCGGGGCGAACGCGAGTACCTCCTGCCACGTGAGGTCCTGCAGTGTCCGGTTCTCGTCGTGCCGGAGGGCGTTCCAGAACACCCTCTGGACCAGCGAGAGCATGTACACGGCCCCGAGCACGATCCCGGTGGCGGCCAGCACCACGGCGATCGGGTGACCCGGGAAACTCCCGGTGAGGATGAGGAACTCACCCACGAAACCGTTGAGCCCCGGGAGACCGATGGAGGCCAGCGTGGAGATCAGGAACGCGCCCGTGTAAAGGGGCATCACCGCCGCTAGGCCCCCGAAGTCCTCGATCATGCGGGTGTGACGCCGGTCGTAGATCACCCCTACGAGGAGGAAGAGAGCGCCGGTGGACAGCCCGTGGTTGACCATCTGCAGGAGCGCCCCCTGGGTGGAGGTCAGGGTGCCGGCGAAGAGGCCCAGGACGATGAACCCCATGTGGGTCACCGAGGAGTACGCGACCAGCCTCTTCATGTCCCGCTGGGCCCACGCAACCAGCGCGCCGTAGATGATCGCAATGACGGCCAGCGTGATGAACGTCGGCGTCGCGCGCTGCCACGCCTCCGGGAAGAGCGGCCGGTTGAAGCGGAGCAGACCGTACGTCCCCAGTTTCAGCAGCACGCCGGCCAGGATGATGGACCCGCCGGTGGGCGCCTCGGTGTGGGCGTCGGGCAGCCAGGTGTGCAGGGGGAAAATCGGCACCTTGATCGCGAACGCCAGCGCAAACGCGGCGAACACGAGCATCTGCGGGGAGTGCCAGAAACCCTGGCCCATCGGAATCGAGAGGCCCAGCATGTCGGTGTAGTTGAACGACCACGTCCCCGTCTTCGCGTGCTGGAGCATGCTCAGGTAGATGATCCCGACCAGCATCAGGAGCGAGCCCGCGAGCGTGAAGAGCACGAACTTCACCGCCGCGTAGATCCGGCGCTCGCCGCCCCAGACGCCGATGATGAAGTACATGGGCAGCAGCATCAGCTCCCAGAACACGTAGAAGAGGAAGAGGTCGGTTGCGAGGAAGGCACCCAGGATTCCGGTTTCGAGCAGCAGCATCGAGACCACGTACCCCTTCACGCGCGCCTGGATCGGCCTCCAGGATGAGATGAAGACGAGAGGCTGGAGCAGCGCCGTGAGCAACACCAACAGCAGCGAGATCCCGTCCATCCCGAGGCGGTAGGCGATCCCGACGCTCGGGAGCCATGACCGGACCTCCACCAGCTGGAACGTCGGGTTCGCGGGGTCGAAGCGCGACCAGGCGACGAGCGCGAGCACCAGCGTGACCAGCGACGCCACGAGCCCGGCCCACCGCTGCAGCCGCACGGCCTCGCGCGGAGTCACGAGCAGGAGGAGGGCAACCACGCCAGGGGTGAGGACGAGGGCGGAGAGGAGGGTCTGGGGCGGCACGGTCACTCCCTAGAACAGCAGCCAGGCCGCCGCGGCCACCGCCCCGGCGAGCACCAGCAGGCCATAGTTGCGAACGTTGCCGGTCTGCAGGAAGCGCAGGAGATCACCGGCGATCTCGGTGAAGAACGCGGATGCGTTCAACGTCCCGTCGATCGCCACCGTGTCGATGCCCTTCCAGGAGAAACGCGCCAGGCCGGCCAACGGCCGGACGAGGGCGCGGTCGTACGCCTCGTCAACGTAGTACTTGTTG
>DATKMD010000055.1:0-44940 GCA_035542075.1 Thermoanaerobaculaceae bacterium | reverse complement strand
AGCGCCTGCTCCCGGCGCACCTGCCTTCCGCCCGTCGGGTGGTCGTTGTGGCCATCGACGACGATTCCCTGCGGGCCGCCGCGTCTGAACCCACGATCAGGAACTGGCCGTGGCCGCGGTGGACGTACGCGCGCATCCTCGGGGTCCTGGCGCTGGCGAGGCCAGCCGTGATCGGGATCGATATCTTGTTCCCGGAGCCGCGGGAGGGGGACGACGAACTCGCCGCCACGCTCCGCGAGCTTCCCGCGCTCCTCGCGTGCGATGCCGGAGCCAACGGCGCCTCGGGAGGCGCACTGGTTTCCGGGTCGGTGCCGGCGGAGGCGCCGAGTTGGGGCGTGGTGAGTCCGCCCGTCGCCGTGCTGGCGGCTGCCGCGCCGTACGCCACGATCCACGTCGAGGCCGACGCGGACGGCATCACCCGGGCTTTTCCGCTGGTGGGCCGGCACAGGGGGGGCGCGCTGGCCTCGTTGCCGCTGGCATTGGCTCGGGAGTCAGGAGCCACGGTGGAGTCCGGGCTCGACGGCGTCCGTGTCAACGGCCGCCTTGCGACCGGGGTCGACGGGCGGCTGTGGCTGCGTTTCGGTTCGTTCCCGAGCTTCGTCTACGTCCCTGCCTGGCGGGTGCTCAAGGCGTGGCAGGCGATGTTCGACGGTGAGGATCCGGCCACCGCAATTCGGTTCCTCCCGAGGGTGGAGGGGGCGATCGTGATCGTCAGCGCCACGGCGACAGGGGCGTTCGACCTGCGGCCCACACCCGTCACGGCGCTGTCACCGGGCGCGGAGGTGCAGGCGACTGCGGTGGCGAACCTGCTCGACGGGCGCTGGGTGCGCCCGCCGGGCACCCTCTCGCAGGTCGGCGGCGCCGTCGGTTTGGCCCTGCTGGTTGGCGTGCTGTCGCTGTGCATCCGGCGCCCAGTCGCGCTCGCCGCCTCGGGGCTCGCCCTGGTCGCGGCATGGTGCGTGGCGGCGGGCGCGGCCTGGGCCCGGGCGGACGCGTGGTTTCCCGTCTTCCTTCCGGTCCTCGGGTGTGCGGTTGCCATCCCGGCCCTGCTGATCGAGGGGTGGTGGCGAGAGGGGGCGGAGCGCCGACGGGTGCAGGGGATCTTCGGCCGCTACGTCGCCCCTGACATCCTCCGGGTGCTGCTTGAGCACCCGGAGGCGGCGTGGCTGGGAGGGGAGCGGCGGCGGATCACCGTGCTGTTCTCCGACATCCGCTCCTACACCACGCTCTCGGAGAAACTTGCCCCCGAAGAGGTGGTGGGCTGGCTCAACGAGTACTTCTCCGAGCAGGTGGCGGTGATTCACGCCCATCGCGGCACGGTGGACAAGTTCATCGGGGACGCGGTGATGGCGTTCTGGGGGGCACCGCTCCCCGAGGCGGAGCAGGAGCGACTCGCAGCCACCTGTGCGGCGGAGATGATCCGGACCTCCCGCCGTCTGGCAGGGGAGTGGCGCGAGCGGGGTGGCCCGCCCCTCGCCATCGGGGTCGGGATCGCCACCGGGGACGCCGTGGTCGGAAACGTGGGCTCCGAACAACTGCGGGCGTACACCGCGATCGGAGACACGGTCAACCTGGCAAGCCGTCTCGAGGGCAAGACCAAGGACCTCGGCGTCCCGGTGGTTCTCGACGAGGTCACCGCCCTCGCGTGTGGGCTTCCCGTGCGGTCGGTGGGCGAGGTCACGGTCAAGGGCCGTGCCGCCGTCGTGCGGGTCTGCACGCTCGATGGGCTTGCCGTAGACTAGGCGCACCTCAGCCAAGGAGGAGGAACAATGCTCAAGGAGTTCAAAGAGTTTGCTATGCGCGGCAACGTCCTGGACATGGCGGTCGGGATCATCATCGGTGCGGCGTTCGGTCGCATCATCACGTCGCTCGTCAACGACGTGATCATGCCCCCAATCGGCCTGCTGCTCGGCAAGGTTGACTTCTCGAAGCTGTTCATCAACCTGTCGGGGACGCCCTACGCCTCGCTTGAGGACGCCAGGAAGGTCGGCGCTCCCGTCATCGGCTACGGTGCGTTCCTCAACACGCTCCTGGACTTCGTCATCGTGGCGTTCGTGATCTTCCTCCTGGTTAAGCAGGTGAACCGCTTCAAGAGGCCGGCCGAGGCGGCCCCGGCGACCACGCGGGAATGCCCGTACTGCCTGTCGGTGGTCCCGCTCAAGGCCAGCCGCTGCGCCCACTGCACCTCGCAGCTGCCCTCGGCGTAGCGAGACGCTTTCCCCCCGGGTGCGAATTCGGGCCCACGTGCCCGTTGCGCTGGCACTGTCTGGCGACTTGGGCAAGGAGCGGGTCCGGGGGCGACCGCACCCTCGATGGCAAGCTCAGCGGTGTCAAGGTGAAACCGTCGACCGTCCGGCGCGTACTATGGAGAGGCGTTACCTACCGGTCGGTAACCTATTGACGCTGGGGATGGGCGGTGTCATACTTACCGGTAGGTAAACACCGACCGCTTGGGGTCGGTGTTTGTTCCTGGATGGAGGCAGCGATGGACGCAACCCGCACTCCTCTGGTTCACCACGAGGACAGCGTGCCGGGACGGCTCATGACCTCCGCGATCGCCGTGTTCGCCCGCAAGGGGTACGCGGCAACCACCGTGCGCGAGATCGTCGAGGCGGCGGGGGTCACCAAGCCGGCTCTCTACTACCACTTCGGAAGCAAGGAAGGGATCTTCCTGGCCATGATGGGTGAGGCATTCCGGGAGTTCGACGCGGCGGCCACCGCTTCGCTCGGCACGATGGGTTCCTCCGAGGAACGCATTCTGCGGTTCCTCGACAGCATGTTTGCCCTGATCCTCGACCACCTCGACGTCATGCGGGTGCTGGAGGCGATCTACTACGGGCCCCCCCAGGGGGCGCCAGCGCTGGATTTCGGCGCGCTCCACAGCCGCTTCATCGAGGTCCTGGAGACACTCGTTCGCGAGGGGATCGAGTCGGGCGAGTTCCGCCCCGGCGACCCGGACGACCTGACCTGGGCGATCGCCGGCCCGTTCGAGGTTGTGCGGGGCATGACCCTCTCACACCCGGAGATGGAGTTCGGCCGCGACCGACTCGCGAGGCTTCTCAGGGTCGTGTTCGAAGGTGTTCGTGCAGGGCGGGAAAAGGAGTCGGTGCAATGAAGAGGACGATGGTGGCGGCAGCGATTCTGGCTCTGTTGATCGTGTCCGTGGGGTGCTCTCGGACCGGAGAGGGTGAGGCCACCCAGACCGGGGGAAAGCCGGCCGTGGCGGTCGAGGTCGCGCTGGCGACCACGGGTGAACTCGTGCAGACGATCGAGGTCGTCGGGTCGCTCGCACCCAAGTTCTCGGCCGACGTGAAGTCCGAGTTCACCGCCGTCGTGGACGAGGTCTACGTCACCGAGTGGGTGCACGTGACGAAGGGCCAGCCCCTCGCCAAGCTCGATACCCGCGAGGGCGAGCTCGCCGTCGAGTCGGCAAAGGCCTCGATGATGCAGGCCGAGGTGAATGAGACCAGGGCGAACCGGGAGCTGGAGCGCACGGCAAAGCTCAAGGAGTACGGCCTCGCGACGCAGCAGAACCTCGACGACGCGCGCACGGCGAGAGACGCAGCCGCGGCGGCCACTGCAGCTGCGCAGGCGGCCGTGAAGTCTGTGGAGACGCGCCTCGCGAAGGCGGTCCTCAGGGCGCCCATGGACGGCGTGGTGGCGTTTCGTGGCGTCAGCGTTGGCGACCGGGTGGAGAACATGGGCGGCAACACGCCGATGTTCCGGATCGTGGACAACCGGCTGCTCGACCTGACCGTGACCGTTCCCTCGACCAAGAGCGCCGCGCTGCGCGTCGGCCAGGCGCTGGAGTTCACGACGGCCGCATTGCCCGGCCAAACGTTTCACGGGACCGTGAAGTTCATCAACCCAACGGTCAGCGAGGCAGACCGGTCGGTCAAAGTCGTGGCCGAGGTCCCCAACGGAGATGGGGCGTTGCGGGGCGGCATGTTCGTGAAGGGAAGGATCCGCACCGGCGAGCGCACCGGGGTGCTGCAGATCCCTCGTGCGGCCCTGCTGTCGTGGGACGTCGAGCGGAACACGGGGGAGATTTTCGTCGTGAACGGCGACGTCGCGGAGCGTCGTGCGGTGCAAACGGGCGAACTCACGGGCGAGAACGTGGAGATCGTCCGGGGTGTCACCGCTGGGGAGAAGGTCGTGACCCGCGGCGGCTTCAACGTGCGACCCGGCGATCGCGTGCAGATCGCGCAGCCTCAGGGGGTCTGAGCCATGTTCCTGTCCAACCTTTCCATCAAGCGGCCGGTCTTTGCCAGTGTGATGATGCTCGCCCTGGTGACGCTCGGGTTGTTCTCCTGGCGGCGTCTTCCCATCGACATGATGCCCGACGTCGAGATCCCCGTGCTCTCCATCATCACCGAGTTTCCGGGTGCCTCGCCCGAGACCGTCGAGCGTGAGGTCACCAAGCGTATCGAGGAGGCGGTCAACCCCATCTCGGGCGTCAAGCACGTTATCTCGGTCTCGCGCGAGGGGCTGTCCAGCGTGATCGTGGAGTTCAACCTCGAGGTGAAGATCAACGACGTCTCCCAGGAGGCGCGCGCCAAGATCAACGCGATCCGGAGGGAGCTGCCCGAGGGCATGAAGGAGCCGGTGATCCAGAAGTTCGACTTCGCGGCGATGCCGATCGTGTCCCTCGCAGTGCGCTCCACCATGCTTAACCCCCGCGACCTCACCACGCTGGCGGACCGGAAGATCAAACGCCGCCTGGAGAGCATCGCGGGTGTCGCAAAGGCCAAGCTCGTCGGATCGTCCAACCGGGAGGTCGCCGTGAACCTGGACCCCGCCCGCCTCCAAGCGCTGGGCATGGGCGTTGACGAGGTCGTGTTCGGCCTCCAGTCGGAGAACGTCAACACTCCCCTGGGCCGCCTGAACCGCGGCGGCAGCGAGATGCCCATTCGCATCTCGGGGAAACCCGAGGACGTGGACGAGTACCCAGCCATGGTGATCGCTCGTCGTGGCATGCAACCGGTCACGATCGGCGACGTCGCGACCGTTGTGGACACGGTCGAGGAGCAACGGTCACTCGCCCTGGTCAACGGTGAGCCCGCGGTGGCGATCGACATCTCAAAACAAACGAAGGCCAACACCGTAGCGGTCGTGGACGCGGTCAAGCAGGCAGTCGCCGAGCTCGGGCAGGAGCTGCCCGCGGGCACCGAGATCCAGATCGTGAGGGACAGCTCCGTGTTCATCCGCGACGCCGTGTCCGACGTCCAGATGACCCTTGTGCTCGGCGCCATCCTCACCGTACTCATCGTCTTCTGCTTCCTGAACTCCTGGCGGTCCACGGTGATCACCGGGCTCACGCTGCCGATCTCGGTGATCTCGTCGTTCATCGTCATGTACTTCCTGAACATGACCCTCAACATGCTGACGCTGATGGCGCTTTCGCTCGCGATCGGGCTCCTCATCGATGACGCGATCGTGGTGCGGGAGAACATCGTTCGACACCTGGAGCGCGGTGAGGACCACTTCACGGCGGCGCGCGAGGGCACGACCGAGATCGGCCTCGCGGTGCTATCCACCTCGATGTCGATCATGGCGGTGTTCGTGCCGGTCGCGTTCATGAAGGGGATCATCGGACGGTTCTTCTTCCAGTTCGGGATGACGGTCGCTTTCGCCGTGCTGGTCTCTCTCTTCGTCTCCTTCACCCTCGATCCGATGCTGTCCTCGCGCTGGTACGACCCCGACATCGAGCGCAAGGGCAGGCGGAACTTCCTCCAGCGCAGGCTCGACGGTTTCAACGCCTGGTTCGAGCGCACGGCCGACGGCTACAAGAGGGTCATCGGCTGGGCGCTCGACCACCGTGGCATGGTGATCGGTCTGGCCACCGGCGCATTCCTGGCAGGCCTCACGGTGTTTGCGTTCCTGCAGACGGAGTTCATGACCCCGATGGATCAGGGGGAGTTCGCCATCCGTTTCAAGAGCGCTCCGGGGGCCTCGATCGTGGAGACGCGGGGAAGGCTCGAGGAGGTGCTGAAGGCGCTCAAGGAGTACCCAGAGGTCAGGTACACCTACGCTTCAGTCGGCGCGGGCGATGCCGACACCGTGCGCGACGCTCTCATCTTCGTGAAGATGACGGACAGGAGAGAGCGCAAGATCAACCTGAAGCGATTCGTCTCGGTGGTACGCACGCGGCTGGAGAGGATCCCGGGTATCACGCTGTCGGTGTTGGAGGAGCCGGATGCCTGGCAGAAGCCCCTGCAGGTTGCGATCCGCGGCGAGGACATCCCGATGCTCAAGCGCTATGCCGGTGAGCTCAAGCGCGAGCTGTACAAGGTGCGTGGCATCGTCGACGTCGAGGCCGCGATGGAGCAGGACCTGCCCGAGTACCGCCTCTCGGTGGATCGAGAGCGCGCGGCCGCCACCGGGCTCGGGACCAGCGCCGTCGCCAGCACGCTCGGCATCCTGGTCGGTGGTCAGGCGGTCTCCACCTACGAGGACGAGACCGGCGAAGCGGTGGACGTGCGGCTTCGCCTGCCGGGCAACCTGCGCGAAGACGTCACCCAGGTCGGCAACCTGCGCATTTCGGTTCCGGGGCCGGAGGGGATGGCCCTCGTGCCGCTGGCCGACCTCGTGACGGTCGAGCGGGCCACCTCGCCGTCCGAGATCAACCGCCGTGATCTGGGCCGCCAGGTGGTGGTGGACGCGAACCTGGACAACCTCCCGCTCGGCACCGCCGGGCAGGAAGCGATGAAGGCCGCACAGCGTGTGAAGCTCGCGCCTGGCTACAAGGTCGTCATGCAGGGCGACACCGAGATGATGGTGGAGTCGTTCGGCTACCTCGCGGAGGCGCTGCTGCTGGCGGTCATCTTCGTGTACCTGATCCTGGCGGCGCAATTCGAATCGTTCATTGACCCTTTGGCAATCATGCTTTCGCTTCCGCTCTCGATCGTGGGCATGGCCGGCACGCTCGCCATCACCGGCGACACCGTCAACATCATGTCGCTCATCGGCCTGATCATGTTGATGGGGCTGGTGACCAAGAATGCGATTCTGCTCGTGGACTTCACGAAGGTGCAGCGGCGCCGGGGCATGGACCGTCGCACTGCACTGATCACCGCGGGACGCATACGGCTCCGTCCGATCATGATGACCACCTCGGCGATGATCTTCGGGATGCTCCCGCTCTTCTTCGCCCTCGGCAAGGGCGCCGAGTTCCGGGCTCCGATGGCGCGCGCGGTGGTCGGCGGCCTCATCACCTCTACTCTGCTCACGCTTATCGTGGTCCCTGTCGTCTACACGATCCTCGACGACTTGTCGGCGTGGCTGCAGCGGCGCATGGCGGGCGCGAAGTTCGAGAGCCATGAGGTCGCCAAGGGCGCGGCAGCCGTCCTCGTCATCGGCTTCTTGCTGACCGCCCCGGCCAGCGCGCAGCCCTCCTTGGCGTCAACCTCGGTGCCCGCAGGCAGGATGGGGACCTCGAGCGCTGGACCCCGGGTTCTCACCCTCGATGAGGCCCTCGCGATTGCGGGCGACAAGAACCTCGACATCAAGAAGGCGGAGGAGTACCTGCGTTGGCTGCAGGCCAAGTACGTGGAGGAGCGCGCGTCCGCTCTCCCGCAACTGGCCTTCAACGCCGACGCCATGCGCAACTACAACGACAGCCAGCAGGACTTCTTCAAGGACGTGCCCGCCGACTTCCGAGCTCTGATCGCCTTCCAGCAGGACGTTGGGCTCGCCCAGGTCACGCTCAACCAGGCGCTGTTCACGTGGGGGCAGGTGGGCGCCGCGATTCGGGGCGCCAAGTGGGCGATGGCCTCCGGCGACGACCGGCTGCGCCGCTTCCAACAAGCGGTGCGCCGCGACGTCAGTGCGGCTTTCTACGATGTGCTGCTGGCAAAGGAACTTTCCGCGATCACCGCGCAGAACCTCGAACAGAAGCAGCGCCACCTCGAGGAGGCCCAGCGCAAGGCCGTGATCGGGACGGCGACGGACTACGACGTGCTCGCGGCCGAGGTGGCGGTGGCCAACGCGCGCCCCGAGGTGATCCGGACCGCGAACCTGGTCCGCACGGCACGCGAACGGCTCCGCTTCATCCTGGCCGAGCAGGGCGAAGTTGACGCCTCGGGTACCCTCCCGACGCAGACCGTGGAGACGCCCTCGTATGAGGACGTCCTGGCCGATGCGATCAGGTACAGGCCCGAGCTGGCCGAGATCGAGCACACCCGGCAGGTGGGGCTGGAGCTGGTGAAGATCTATGGCGCTGGAGACAAACCCCGCCTCGACCTCAAGGCCGGTTACGGTTTCGAGAACCTCAAGATCCTGGACCAGAGCTCCAAGGGCAAGGCGTGGGACGTGGGTGTGTACCTCTCGTTTCCGTTCTTCGACGGGCTGAGGACCCCGGCCCAGGTCGCCCAGGCAAAGAGCGACGTGGAGACCATACGCCTCAACGAGGCGCAGCTGCGCGACGCGATCGCGCTCGAGGTCCGCCTCGCGGTGGACGCCTCTGACCAGGCGGCCGAGATCGTGAGGGCGCTCTCCGGCACGGTCTCGCAGGCAGAGCGCCTGCTCACGATGGCCGAGAAGGGCTTCGAGCTCGGTGTGAAGACCAACCTCGACGTGCAGGACGCCCAGCTCAACGTCCTGCAGGCCAGGGGCAGCCTCGCCCTGGCGCAGCGCGACTTCCAGGTCGCGCTCGTCAACCTCAGGTGGGTCGCCGGCACTCTCGGGGAAAACCCGGTCTCGTAGGCAGCCGGCGCGTGCTGCTCCAGATCCAGTGGGCGCCTTGGCGGACGTCAGCCGCAGACCGTGCCTTGCGCCCCTCGGGTGAGCACACGCCCTTGACATGTGACCGTTGAGATCCGAAGTTAGTTCCAGTCCACAAAAGGAGGGTAGGACCATGCGGCGCGCACTCATTCTGGCGGGTGTCCTCTGTCTTGTTGTGGTCGGGATCGGTTTTGCCCAGGAGCACTACACCGAGGGTCCGGTGTGGGTGGTGGAGTTCTACCGGACAACCCCGGGTCACTGGGATGACTACATGCAGTACGTCCGAGAGAACGTCTTGCCGACCAACACCGAGGCCAAGAAACAGGGTTTGATCCTGGACTACAAGGTGTACCTCAAGGAACCAACCGGTCCGCACGACTGGGACGTGGCGTTCGCGACGCTGCATTCCGGCTTCGCCAAGTTTGACTACAGCAAGGGCGATGAGGACAAGTGGAAGGCGATCAGCGCCAAGCAGTACAAGACCGAGGACGAGAAGAAGCAGCGCGAGATGATCGAGAAGCGCTTCAAGATGCGCGACTACCTCGGCACCAGCATCATGAGGGAGGTCACCCTCAAACCGATTCCGTGAGGCCTCCGCAATACGAGAGCGGCTGATCCCGACGCTGCCGGGGCCTTGAGAGTCTAGGATCGGCGCCGGCTGGCGGGGGCGGGGAAGAGGCCCGCGCCGGGCCGCCGCGGCTCCCAGGGGGAGATCCACTTCGAGCGCGGGTCGCGGTCCTCGGCGGCCTGGCTGACGACGGCCTCCTCGGGCGGGGCCCACGGCTCGGGCTTCGCTTTGGTCTTCGCCTCGATGGCGTCCAGCTCGCGGTGGGCGAGCTCCCGGATGTCCTTGCGGAGCCCCTGCGAGGCGATCTCCTCGGTGAACTTGCGCCGTCCGTCCACCAGATCCGCCACGTAGGCCTCGATCTGCCCGTCGGAGTAGAAGTTCTTGGGGTCGTACGCGGCCAGGTCGCCGCCCTCGCAGCGGACCACGTACTCGGTGCCGAGGCGTCCCCTGGCGTACTCGTTGGTGCCGCGCAAGTCGCCGCGCTGCAGCGCCGCCATCAGGTCGATGGGCACGCGCGTGACCTTGCGCACCAGCTTCTTCTTCCCGGTTCCCTTGTCGACCTCGATGATCTCGCCCACGCCGCCGGTGTTGTACTGGAAGAAGTGCACCTTGCCCGGAAAGCGCACCACCAGGTCCATGACGATGTCGTAAAACGCGTTGATCTTGCGCCCCTGAGCCCCAACGATGAAGTCGTCCATCCCGACGATGCGCACACTCTCGCCGGCCTTGGCGGGCACAGTGGCGAACGAGTGCGTGGACTCGCCCCACAGATAGGCCAGCACACCCTGTTCGGGGGTCAGCCGCTGGGCGAACGGCATGATGGTGCCGCGCCGCGTGATGAAAGCAAAAACCAGCCCATCCAGCTTCTCGAGTGGAGGAAGGTTGATGGAGTCGGCGCAGATGGAGACGAGCTTGCCGCCACGCTCCACCTTGAGCTCCCTGCGGTCGAGCACTCCGCGGCCGTTCTCGCCCAGGCGCTCGTCGAGGAAGTCAATCTCGCCCTTGGCGTTGACCATGACGTTCTCGAGGAGCGCCGAGGAGTGAGTGAGCGCGTGGTACATCGCCTCCTGCAGCTTCTTCTCCACGTCGGTCTTGACGTAGAAACCGAGCTCGGTGCCGAGGGCGGAGCCGTCGCGCTTGAGGAACACGATGTCGTCCTGCGCCACCCACGTCCCCTCGCCCAGCTCGGCCTCGAGACCGAGCTGGTGACACGACCAGGTGGACTTGCCCGTGGCGGTGAGGCCGAACATAAACACGCCGTACGTATTGAGCTTTTGGGTCGCCGCGTTACGGGCGCGCACGACCTTGGTGCCCGCGTGAAGGCCAAGCATGCCGCGGTGATCGGCCCGGAACATCCCCTGCCGTAGGAACCCCTTCTTGCACTCGCCGGTGTAGTCGGTGCCGAGGGCGATGTTGATATCGTGCTCCGGGATCGTGAGGATCTGCATCCGCAGCGCATGTTCCTGTGGCACGTCGATCATGACGAACTCGGGGCCCGGGCGGCCCTTCCTGACGTCCCCCATCGTCATCGCCCACTGGTAGGCCAGGCGGTAGTGCTTGGGGTCGGCCACGCACACGTAAAGGTTGCAGATCGGGTTGAACTCGCCGTTGTCGCCCATCTGACGGCGCACGTGCACGAACGGCATGGTGCGCAGGAGCTGGAGCACCTTGTGCAGCTGCTCGGGCGCCTTCTCGACGAGGGCGAGTTGGTCGGCGCTCGGCTTGGGGAGCACGATCTCGGGGCCGCCGCCCAGGTAGACGGTCTTGGCCGCCATCCGGGAGGAAACTGCGGAGAACCACACGTGGGAGCCGTTCGCCGTCTTCAGGCTGGTGGCGAGCGCCTTCTTGCGCAACGCTCGCATCGAGGGGTGCTCGATGTTCGGGCCTTCGAGCGCGCCGCGCAGGTTCTCGGCAAAGCGGCGGTAGACGTCGGAATCGTAAGGTGCAGCCATAGCCACCTCGTCGGGCGCCGTGGCGCCTGTCGCGAGCATAGCCGCTTGTGATTGAAAAGGGCAAGCGGGGAAGTCAGGGGTCAGGGGACAGGGGTCAGGAAACACATCGAACGCCGCGAGCGCGGTAAGCTTGCCCTCGGAGAATCTGCGATGGCATACGGATGGGAAGGCGAGAAGGTGCGGCTGGTGCCGCTCGACGCCGAACGGCACCTGGCAAACGCGGTCACGTGGCTCAACGACCCCGAGGTTACCGAGTGGACGCTCGTCGGCGACTTCCCTATCGGACGCCTGGCCGAAGCTGATTTCTTCCAGCGGATCGAGCGGACGGACCCGTCGAGCGGCGGCACCGACCTCATCCTTGCGTTGGAGACGCTCGAGGGGGAACACATCGGCTTCACGGGCTTCCACCGCATCGACCTGCGTCACGGGTGTGCCGTCACCGGCTTGCTCATCGGCCGCAAGGAGAGGTGGCGCCAGGGGCTTGCCACCGACGCCGTGCGCGTGCGCACACACTACGCCTTCGAGGTGATCGGACTGCGTTTGCTCCTCTCCGAGGCACTCGACGGAAACGTCGCCTCGATCCGGATGCTGGAACGCGCCGGATACCGACAGGTCGGTCGCATCCCGCGCCGGTACTTCAAGCGCGGTGCCTACCGCGATGCGTTGCTCTTCGCTCTTGAGCGCGACACCACGAGTGGGTGAGCCCGGTCCTACGTTTCGAAGGGAGTCGGCCCAGGTATGGGCGACTCGCGCTTGAACAGCACCGCGCGGTGGGTCCAGTCGAGGCCGACCACCGTACCGGTCGGGACGAAGCCGTCCTGACCGGCTTCGCGCGTGAGCAGGCGGATCACGCCGCCGTGTGTGAAGAGCAGGTGTCGGCCGGGGGGTAGCTCGGAGAGGAAGCCCGATACCCGCTCACGCACCTCCTCGAGCGTCTCTCCGCCCGGGGGGTTGAAGCCGTCGAAGTTGATGAGCGCTTTCTTGTGTACCTCTGCGACGGTCTCCCATCTTGTTCCCTCGAGCTCGCCGAAGTTGATTTCGCGCAGACGCGGGTCGGCCACCGGCGCACCCCACGCCAGCAGCGCGGTCCGAACAGCGCGCTGCAGGTCCGAGCTCCACACGCCGGCAAACGGCGAGCCATCCAGCACCGGACGTACCGCCTCGGCCTGAGCCACGCCTTTCTCCGTCAGGGGCACGTCATCCCAGCCGGCGAGGATGCCGTCGCGACTGGAGGGCGTCTCTCCGTGGCGCACGAGCCAGAGTTCGAGGATCTCCACTCCCATCAGGCGTGGGAGTATAGGCTCGGGGCCCTGCCCCGATCCCCCTTTTCCTTGTTTCACTGCGTGAGGTTATTTTTTGCCGGTGCCGCGGTGGCCATCTGCAGGCTTGGGCGCCCCCGCGCCCTGCGCCTGCAGGCTCCTCGCCCGCGACCGGACGATGCGATCCGCACCGGGGCCCCTCGGCGTTCGCAGGAGGCCGCGCCGCCGTCTCCCCAGCACGGCTCGCGCGTCCGGTGCCCGCGGGCTGCGAAGTGATCGGCCACCCGCGGCACCGGTGGATTGAATGCCCCCTCTCAAAGAGCTTTCGCAACCCTTCTTCTTGGGTGGGGGAAGTGGACCCGCCCCTCGGATGGTCCGACCATGGCTCCGTAGGCTGCGGGGACCCGGCATGCGGAGCGGGGCCGGGGTGTCGGTGACCCGGTTGCATGGGGACACCAAAGGGTCCTCGGCCCCGAACGCACTGCCGGGTCGCAGCCGAAGGAGTCTCGGTCCGAAGCGAGCGGGGGCGAGCAAGGGCCGAGCGTCGGACCACCCGAGGGGCAAGAGATAACTTGTACCGCAAAGGAACTTGCAGTAATGTGGCCTCGTCCGCCCGGCCGGGCGCTGGAGGAAGTCATGACGCTGCTCCCCTGGATCGTCGGCGCCGTCGTTGTCGTCCTCGTGCTGCTGTTCTTCGCCCTGTGGGCCTTCAACTATCGGAAGGTCGGGCCCAACCAGGTGCTGGTCATCTCGGGCCGGACGTCGACGGTGACCGAGACGGACGGCCGACAGCGCGAGGTCGGCTACCGCTTGCGGGTCGGGGGCGGCACGTTCGTGATGCCGCTCGTGGAGACGGTCGACACCCTGCCGCTGGAGGTCTTCTCGATCTCGGTACGCTGCCCGGAGGTGCTCACCGCGCAGGGCGTGATGATCTCCGCCGAGGCGTTCGGCCAGGTCAAGGCGGCGAGCGAGGAGCCTCTGCTCCACCGCGCCGTGGAAAACTTCCTTTCGAAGGGTTCCTCAGGCATCACCGCGGTCGCGCAGGAGGTGCTCGAGGGGCACATGCGCGCCGCACTCGGGGAGATGAAGGTTGAGGAGATCTATACCGACCGCGACCAGTTCGCGGAGCGCGTGCGCCGGACCGCGGGCGAGGACTTCAACCGCCTCGGGCTCGAGCTTCTGGCGTTCTCCCTCAAGGACATCTCCGACTCCCAGGGCTACCTGCAGGCGCTGGGCGCCCGGCGCATCGCGGAGGTCAAACGCGACGCGGCGCTGGCACAGGCCGAGACCGAGCGCGACGCCGCGATCCAGGCCTCCGAGTACCGCAAGGAGGGGGACATCGCACGGCTCGCGGCCGAGGCGGAGCTGGCCAAGGCGACCCGCGATTTCGAGATGCAGCGCGCCGAGTTCCAGTCGGCCGTCAACGCCAAGCGCGCGAAGGCGGACATCGCCTACGACCTTGAGCGCGCCAAGCTGTCCGAGGAGCTCAAGCGCCAGGAGTACACGGTGCGCCTCACCGAGAAGGAGCTTGCGGCCAAGGTGGAGGAGCAGGAGATCGTGCGCCGGGAGAAGGAGCTGGAGGCCACCGTCAAGCGCCCGGCGGAGGCGATGCACTACCAGGCCAAGCTGGAGGCCGAGACCGAGGCGTACCAGAAGGAACTGGAAGCCAAGGGCAAGGCTGCTGGCATTCGTCTTTACGGCGGCGCGGAGGCCGAAGCGATCAGCGCGCGGGGGAAGGCCGAGGCCGACGCGATGCGGCAGAAGGCAGGAGCGTGGAAGGAATACACGGACGCTGCACTTGCCGAGATGGTCATCAAGCAGCTGCCCGAGCTGGCCAAGGCGGTGTCCGAGCCCCTCTCGAAGGTGGACAAGATCGTGATGGTCGGCGACGCCGATGGGGCGTCCAAGCTCACGGGGCAGGTGGCGAGCGTCCTCGCGCAGCTCCCCGGAGTCGTGGAATCGCTCACCGGCCTGAAGCTCGAGGAGATCGTCAAGCGCGGCAAGAAGGACAAGGGCGAGAAGTGAGGGCGGTTTCGCCGCGAAAGGTGAGGTGAGACGCCCATGCTCTCCGAAAGAGCCAACCGCATCACCCTCTCCCCCACGCTGCGCATCAATGCACGCGCCACCCAGATGCGCGCGGAGGGGATCGACGTGGTGGATTTCTCGGTCGGCGAGCCGGACTTCCCGACCCCGGAGGCCGTCAAGCGCGCCGCCAAGGCCGCAATCGACGCAAACTTCACGAAGTACACCGCCAACGACGGCATCCCCGAGCTGCGGAAAGCCATCTGCGAGAAGCTCGAGCGCGACAACAACCTCCGGTATTCGCCCGATGAGATCATCGTGTCGGCTGGCGCCAAGAACTCGCTCTTCAACGTCGCGATGGCGCTCTACGAGGAAGGCGACGACATCCTCATCCCCGCCCCCTACTGGGTCTCGTACCCCGACCAGGTGAAGCTCGCCGGGGCCAACCCCGTATACGTACCCACCAGGGAGGAGGACGGGTTCCGGCTGCAGGCGCGCGACCTCGCCGCCGCGATCACGCCCAACACCAAGGCGCTGATCCTCAACTACCCGTGCAACCCCACCGGCGCAACGTACTCGCGGGAACAACTGGAGGAGATCGCCGAGGTTTGCGTGCGGGAGCAGATCTGGGTGGTAACCGACGAGATCTACGAGAAGCTCCTGTACGACGGCCAGCGCCACACCTCGATCGCCTCCCTCAACGACAAGATCAAGAAGCTCTCGATAGTCATCAACGGTTTCTCGAAGGCGTTCTCGATGACCGGCTGGCGCCTGGGTTATGCCGCCGGGCCCCGCGAGATCATCGCCGCGTGCTCCAAGATCCAGTCGCACAACACCTCGAACGCGACGTCGTTCGTGCAGAAGGCCGCCCTGGTTGCGCTGCGGGATTGCAGCATGGAGGTGGAGCGCATGCGCCAGGAGTTCGAGCGCAGGCGCAACGCGATCGTGTACCGCATGCGGGCGCTCCCCAACGTCTCCTGCTTCTCACCGTCGGGTGCCTTCTACGTCATGCCGAACGTGACCCGGTACCTCGACAAGGAGTTCGGCGGAGCCCCGATCCGCAACACCTACGGGCTGTCGTACTACCTCCTCAAGGAGGCGCACGTCGCGGTGGTGCCCGGCGAGGCGTTCGGGACGGGAGCGCACGTCCGCATCTCGTTCGCCACCTCGATGGAGCGACTCGAGGAGGGGTGCCGTCGCATTGGCCAGGCGCTCTCGCGCCTCGAGGAGCCGCGCCGGCTGCGGCCGCGCGCGCTCAACAACGTGGTCACGAAGGTTGCGACCTATGCCGAGACGAGGGCAGTTGCCGGTCTCGAGAGCCGCAACGCATTGCTGGAAGAGGCGGCGGCTCACCTGTCCCCGGACGCGTACTTCGAATGGAACGCCGCGGTGGCCGGGATCGTCGTGCAACTCAGGACCAACTCGCCCCACCTCGCGGATTTCTATCAGGAGAACTTCTACCCCGCCCCGCTGGAGGGCGACCTCGAGCCGCACGCGGTGGTCTACGCGGTGAAGGACGCCCCGGGCCGCGAGGCTTCCGGCCTCGTGAGTGCCGAGACGTCCACCGCGTTCGCCTTCAACACCGCCTTCTACGGCCAGGTTCGTTCCCTTGCCCTCCAACTGGCGGCCGAGTCCGCCGCCCGCACCTCCGGCGCGTTGCTTGCCCACTGCGCAACGCTCGACGTGGATGGCAAGGGGGTGCTGATCTGGGGCGGCCCGGGTTCGGGTCGAACGGGATTGCTTGCCGCCGCGATGCGCGAGGACGGCGTGCGCCTGGTGAGCAACGACACCGTCCTGGTGCGTCTGGCTGCCGCGGAGCCCGTGGCCGACCTCGTCGAGCGCAAGCTGTACCTGAAGGCCAAGTGGGTCGGGAAGTTCCCGGCGATCGAGAAGCTGCTCGAGCGCTCCAAGCTGGAGAACATGGTCGTATCCCGCGACGGTTGCACGGTGGATCACCCCAACGACGAGTGTCCGCTCGACCGCGGCGCCGCGGTGTGCCTGGAGGCCTCCAAGAACGGCCGGGTCATGCTCGACCCCTACTGGCTCGGCGGCGCTGCACGGCACGCGCGCCGCACCGCCCCGCGCCTGTGCGTCCTGCTCGCCAAGGACCCGGTGCTGCCGCTGATGCAGGATGTGTCGGCGCGTGAGGCCGCTCGTACCCTGGCGTCCGGACAGCTCCCCGGCCTCACCGGCAAGACGTTCGCGTTCATGAACCCGCATCTGGCCGGTCTGGACAGCGCGAGGTCGGACCTTCTGCGTGCGCAGCACGAGCGCCTCTTCGGCGCCACCAAGGTGGTCATGCTGAACATGGCCATCGGGTCGGTCGAGGCCGCGGCCAAGCGGCTGCTGGAGCTGGCAGGGTAGCTCCGGCAAAGCTGCCGCGATGGGCGCGCAGGTCGGGTGAGAATCTCCTGAAGCGGGATGGTCAGCCCAGGCGCTTGGTCTGCTCCGCCTCGAGCATGCGCTGGTGCTGCACCTCAGCCTGGTGAAGGTCCTCGAAGAGCGCGGCCACCGTCGGCTCCAGTGCCTGCTCCAGGGCCGCGGCGTAGTAGCCCTGCGCCCTCTTCTCCGATTCGATCGCGAGCTTGAACGCCTCGGCGAGCGGCATCGCGGCCTCGGCTTTGGCGCCGTAGGGAGCCTCGACGCCCCACACCGCCCGGTTGGCGAGGTTGGGCTTGGCGTCGGGGTAGAGGGCCTGGCGGCGCTCCGCGATCTGGTCGCGATGGAGCCTCTCGCGCCCGGCCATCTTGTGAAAGAACTCGGCCAGCTCGCCCTTGAGGCCCGTCTTTACCAGGGTGGCGAAGTACTGGTACTGCTCCTCGGCCTCTTCCTCGGCATAGATGGCAAGATCCAGAACGTCGTGCGGCTTCAGCTTCGAGAAGTCCATGTCGAGGCCCATGATTTCCTCCGGATCGAACGGTGGGGGGTCCGAACGCCGGCAGCCGCCACCCCGTCGACGCGGCGACACTGTGCCCTGGCGGCCGCGGCTCTGTCAACCTCGGTCGGGTCGGGCCGCTAGCCCCAGAGCTCCCTCGGATAGTCGCGGTAGAGGTTCTCGTAGCCACGGCGGTAGGCCGCCCCGGCCAGCGTGGCGCGTGCGAGGTGCCAGGGGTGAACGGGGCGCGACGCCCGGCGGAGCGGGGTCTTGGCGATCCCCTCGGCGACCTGACGGGCGTACAGGCGGGAGAACTCGCGTAGCGGCAGCGTGGTTGGGGTGAGGGGGTGCATGCAGTCGTGCAGGTCGTATGGGTTTTGGATCCAGATTCGGGGCTTGATCTCGTCGTAGTCGGGTGTCCCGGGCGAGGGCGTGCAGACGGTGAAACTGCACTGCGCGGGGGGCAGCGCCCGCACATAGTCGCGCAGCCTGTCGAAGTCGTCTGGGGTGTACTCCGGGGTGATCATGAAGGCGGCGTGAACCGCGATCCCGAGCGAGCGCAGCGTGTCGAGGGCACGCTCGTTGGCCGCAACGCTGCCGCCCTTGGCGGCTGCCCTGAGCTCGTCGTCGGTTGAGAACTCGAAGCCGAGGAACGCCGCGTCAAGCCCGATTCTCCGCCAGGAGCGCATCAGCTCGGGTGACCTGTTCACCGTCGTCGAACGTGTCCAGGCGAAATAGCGCTTGCGCACGCCCCGCGCAGCGAGCGCCTCCGCCAGCTCCGACGCGAAAGTCTCGTCGATGAAGTTCTCGTCGTCGCAGAAGTAGACGTGGTCGGCCTCCAGACCGGCGATCTCCTCCACAACCGCCTCCACCGGACGGGGCAGGTGGCAACCGCCCGAGAGGTACGGGACCACGCAGAACGAGCACTTCATCTTGCACCCGAACGACGAACGGACCATCGCGACCGGCGGGAAGAGCGCGTGCCAGCGCGCGGGATCCTCGCACACCCAGACGGAGGTGTAGGCCCGCGCGTCCCACAGGTCGCGCCTTGGGATCGGCAGCGTCGCCGGGTCCGGGAACCGCGGCCAGCCGGAGGCGGCGTCACTGTTCACGCCATCGCGGGGAATGACGACGTTGGGGATCCCGGACAGCCCCTCGCCTGCGGCCAGCCTGGCGACGATCGCGGCGACAGGCACGCACCCCTCACCGCGGACCACGGCGTCGATAGCGTCGGTGGCGTAGTCCTCGGGCGCCACCGTGGCGTGATGGCCGCCCACCACGACCCGTGCGCTGGGCAGCTCGCTGCGCACCGTGCGTGCGAGTCCCTTCACGATGGAGGCCTCGTGGCTGTAGCCCGTGATTCCGACGAGATCGGGTTGGAAGCGGCGCAACGTGGCTCGGAACGTCCGGCCCGGCAAACGCGCCAGCCTCAGGTCCAAGACCCGTACCTCGTGTTGGCGGGGCACTGAAGCGCTGAGGTACCCGAACTCCAGCGGCTCCAGCAGCGTGAACCGCTGCAGCGCAAGGATCGTGGGCAGCTGAGCCCTCGGTTTGACGAGAAGGATCCTCATGCCCGGATGTCCCCCCTGTTGCTGCTCGGTGCGCAGGCCGTCCGTCCCCCCGGCGGACCCGACTCCCACCGCCCGCCGGTCCGCCACCCCGGCAAGCTTAAGCCCCCGGGGCTGATGAGGTCTACGGGGTCGGCGGTCGCACGGACGATGGGGCGGCTGCAGCCGCCCGGTGAGCCAAGAAGTTGCGTGCCCGGGAGGACCTGATACGGTGGTGGCGGCGGAGGTGCGATGAGACCGCGTTCGGTCACCCACGCTCAGCGCATGGTCGAGGAGGGCCCGAACGGCCGTGGGGGCGCCTCCCCAGCAACACCGCTCAACCGGAGGGCGGAGTGAGCAACGCCGGTGCTGCCGACCCCGTGATGCTGAGACGGTGGCCCCTTGTCGTCGTCGCGGTGCTCCTGGTGCACCTCGCCTTCGGGATCTTCGGGCGGGTGCTGTGGAAGCCGGACGAGCCGCGCGAGGCCGCGATCGCGGCCCGCATGGCGCGAACGGGTGGCGACAGGGTGGTGCCACACCTGGGCGTGACACCGTTCTGCGAGAAGCCCCCGCTCTACTACTGGGTGGCCGCGGGTGCCATCCGCCTGCTCGGTCCCGGCCCGGTGCCAACCCGGCTGCCGAACCTCGTGTATGCCCTGGCGGGGGCGCTGCTGGTGGGCCTGCTGGCCAGTGCCGCGGCCGGCCGGGTCGCGGGGCTCGCCGCCGGTCTCCTCATGGGCACGCTCTACCTCGCGTATCGGGTCGAGATCTGGATCGCGACCGATGCGCTGCTGATGGCCTCGGTGGCCGGGGCGCTGTTTGGGTGTTATCGCGGTCTTTCGTCCCGCCGCGGGCTTCCCAAGCTCGGCTGGTACACGGTCATGCACCTGTTCCTCGCGGCCGGCTTCCTGACGAAGAACGTCGTGGCCTGGATTGTTCCCGGTCTCGCGCTACTCGCCTTCATCGTGTGGGAGAAGCGCTGGCGCGAGCTGCTGGCGTGGGAGCTGTACGCGGGTCTCGTCCTGCAGGCGGCCGCGATCCTCCCCTGGGTGCTGGCGGTGGCGGCCGAGCCGGACGGTGCGAAGTACCTCCGAATCTTCTTCGTGAACAATCTGCTCGGACGGTTCACACCGATGGAAGGTGTCGGCTACTCCGAGTCTCACCGGGGGTGGCCCGGGAAGTACCTCGTCGAGCTGCCCATCTACCTCCTGCCCTGGACACTGGTCATGGTCGCCGCGGTGGCGCGGGCGTGGCGGGCGGTCCGTGGGAGGGTGGTTGCGGGCGACACGGTTGCTGCGCGGGAGCGCGGCGCGTGGAGATTCGCGATCGCAGCCGTCGTCCCTGCCCTCGCGCTGCTCTCGGCCTCCACCACGATGCGGGACGTGTACGCAGGGGTGCTGATGCCGGGGTTCGCGCTGCTGGGTGGGCTGTGGGTCCACGGGGCTCTCGTGACCCCGCGCAGCTTCGACCGCGCGATGGTGCGGGGCACTGTGGTGCTGCTCGCTGCGGTGGCCGTGCTGCTTCCAGGCGTGGCCCTCCTGACGATCGTGCACGCCGGCGGACCGCCGCCGACGCTCTCGCTGTTCATTCTCCTAGTGACGGCGCTGGCGGCGTTGCTGTTGGCGATCGGGGGATGGAGGGCGCTGCGTGGGGATCGGCTCGCACCTGCCCTGGCGGTCGGCGTCGCGGTGTGGGTGGTCACGCTTCTCGGGGTAGCGCCGGTCCTGTTTCCCGTGATCAACCGTTCCCAGAACCTGTCGCCCGTGGCGGAGGCGGCCTCGACGGTCGCGGCCGAGCACCCAGTCGTCCTCTGGCAGCCGGACGAAACCATCATCGGGACGCTGGACCTGTACGCGTCTCTGACTCCGCCATGCGTGTTTGCCCGGGAGGAACTGCGGCAGAGGCTTGCCGGCACACCTGACCTTCGCGTGCTAACCGAAGTCAGTGCGAGCCGGGGCAAGGAGCGCCGGCTGACCGACCTCGGTCGCGAATTCGGCTTGGAGGTGCAGCGGAGGATCGACCTGCCCGCGCCGCTCGGTCGCAAGTACGCGATCCTCGCTCTACCCGGACGCTAGCCCGGCTCACAGGCCAAGGCGGCGCCGCCACGGTCGCGTGCGCTCCTTCAATGTCTGCTTGAAGGAGCGCAGCCCCAGGCGGAGGTGGTAGTAGCGGGCAGCTCTGGCGACGGCGAGACCGCGAAACCGACAGTACCCGCGAAGCAGGGCATCGTCGTCGTGCAACCGCAACTGGGCGAGATTGGCGAGTCCGGCACGGGCGCCGACGGGGCTGAAGCGCATCCGGTTGAGGTCCACGAGCTGAAAGGTGACGGTCCCCGGCTGGCCCTGGTCTTCCACCAGCAGAACGTTGCCGGACGTGAGGTCACGGTGGAGGACGCCGCTCTCGTGGAGGCGTCCGATGAACTCGCCGAGCTGCTCGAGCAGAGTGGCACGATCCGGGGTCTCCAACCGCTTGAGCACGCGGGCCTCCCGGAAGGCGGGCACGAAAGCGCAGCAGTAGAACGACGTGAGCAGGGCGCGTCCCTGCCGGACGTCGACGGCCGCGAGCGGGCGCGGAGTGCCGATCCCGAGTGCCATCAAGCGCGACGCGTGGTCGAAAGTCCGCACCGCCTTGCTGGTGCGCAAACGGTAGACAAGCCGCCTGCCGCCGATGACCGAGAAACGCTTGACCACAACCTCCTCGCCTCCGACCCGGTGGCGAAAGAGGAGGTTGCGCCCGGCGTGGATCACTCCTGATGAAGCCACCCGCCGGCTGACCGCCTCGAGCCCCAAGAGCGAGGCGCGCACATCGGGGCGGTCCCACTCGGGAGCGAGGCGGACGATGGCTGCACAGGGCTCGGACACGTCCGGTATGTTACGGCATCGGCAGCAGCCAGGGCGTGCTTCAGGAGCGTTGCTCAGTCCGCCGCGTGGGCAACCTCGATCGCTGCTTCCTCCGCAGCGGCGGCCCGTGCGCCGGACGGGACGTCCACACGGGCGAGGAGAAGCATCCCGAGCACGAAGAACGCCGAGACCGAGAGGATGCTCGCGCGGGGGTTGTGGGTGAGCTGGCCGACCACTCCGTAGAGCAGCGGCCCCAAAATCCCGGCGAACTTCTCCGAGAGGCCGTACAGTCCGAAGAACTCGCCTGACTTGGCGGGCGGCGAGAGTTCCGCGTAGATCGCCCGGCTCAGCGCCTGCGTGCCGCCCTGCACCGTGCCCACGAGCCAGCCGATCATGAGGAACTCGGCGCGTGTGGACAGGACGAAGCCCCAGAGCGGGATGATGGTGTAGATCGCGAGGCCAAGAATCACGGCGCGCTTTGCGTCGAGCCTCCGCACCAGGCCTCCCGCGAGGTGTCGGCCCACCGCGAGTGAGAGGGCGAGACCGAGGAGCTGATCGCCCACGATCAGCAGAAAGGTCTGGGCAACGCTGATGCCGCCGTGGGCCCTGGCGTATGCACCGAGGAGGGGCAAGGTCAGCCCGGTCCACAAAACCATGGCGACAAAGACCTCCCGCCACCTGGTCTGCGGATCCGGAATGCGCCCATAGAGCAGCGCGTAGGGAAACGCGACGACCTGCGTCATCAGCAGCGTCCCCACGAGTATGGGCGTGTCGAGGCCGAGGGCGGCCCCGTAGGCGGTCGCCAGCAGGACGATCGCGCCGATGCCCTCCATGTAGAACCAGAAAGCGACCAGCATCTTGAAGAGCTCGCGATAACGACGAATGTCGCGCAAGGTGTGGGCGAGGCGCCGGAGCGCATCGCCCATCGGGCTGTCGCCGCCACCGTGGGCGAGCGGCACCGCCGGCGGCTCCGGGACGCTTCGCGCCAGCGGCACCGCGAAGGCGATCCACCACACGCCGACCGTTAGGAAGGCGATCCGGGTGGCGAGCATTGGGTCGATACCGATGTGGTCAGCGAGGAGGAAGAGGGCGGTGTTGACCGCGAGCAAAAGGCCACCGCCGATGTAGCCCATGGCGTACCCGAGACTGGAGGCGCGCGCCAAATCCTCGGGGCGTGCCACGTGCGGAAGCAGGCTGCTGTTGAGCCCGAGCGCCAGGTTCAGCGCGATCTGGGTTGCGAAGTAGAGGACAAGGGCAAGCTGCCACCGGCCGGTTGTCAGGGCGAACATCGCGGAGGCCAGCGTTCCCCCCACGACCGTGACTCCGATCAGCAAGCGCTTGCGACGGCCCGTGATGTCGGCGTACGCGCCGAGGACCGGTGCGAGGACCGCAGAGGCGAAGAGCGCGACGGAGACGGTGAGGGCGAAGATGTTGGAAGCCGTGTCGCGGGCAACCGCGCTCGCCGCCGCACCTGCGGCCACGAAGGCAGGGGCTGCGATGGCCACGAAGTGGGGCGGGAAGAAGGTGGTGGCGGTGGTCGTGAGGTAGCCGTGGTTGGCCCAGTCGTAGAGGGACCATGCACGAATCCGGCGGCGGTACGCGCGCGGGGAACTGTCAACGGTCACGGGGGCTGATCCTACCGCACCCGCCCGCGCGGTCTTCTCGACGGGATGAACTGCAGCGTGGAGAAGGCGTAAGATTTCCTGGTCGCGCCAACGCGTCGGCAGTGGATTTCGGGAAGTTCTGAAAGGAGGCGGTTGCCATGAAGTACTTCCGTGGTGGGGTCTTGCTCGTAGGGGCGGTGCTCGCTCTGGTGCTGCCGGCGCCTTCTCTCGCTCTGGCGGACTCACCGGAACAGGCCGCCCCGTCGCCCGGCGCAAGTCCGGCGGGGTTCGACGCGGTGGCAGCCACCGAGGCCTACCTGGCCAAGGTCTCACCCGAGCAGAGGGCGCGCTCGGACGCCTACTTCGAGGGCGGCTACTGGCTGCAGCTGTGGGGTTTCCTGTACGGCGCCGCGGTGGCGATCCTTCTCCTCGCAACCCGCCTGTCGGCGCGGATGCGAGACCTGGCGGCTCGGATCACGCGGGTGACGGCCCTGCAGACCGCGCTGTACTGGATTGGATACGTGGTGGTCACGGCAGTGTTGACGTTCCCGCTCACGGTCTACCAGGGGTTCGTCCGGGAGCACAAGTACGGCCTGGCGACCCAGACGTTCGGCCCGTGGCTGGGGGACCAGGCCAAGGGGCTGGCGATCGGGGCGATCCTCGGCGCGCTGGGTCTGATGGCGATCTACGCGGTCATCCGTCGCGCCCCGCGCACGTGGTGGCTCTGGGGTGCGGGCGTGAGCGTGCTCTTCGTGGCCTTCACGGTGGCGATCGCCCCCGTGTTCATCGAGCCGGTGTTCAACAAGTACACCCCGCTGAAGGACGAGAAGGTGAGGGAACCGATCCTGCGCCTGGCACGAGCCAACGGCATCCCGGCCACCGACGTCTTCGTGGTCGACGCCTCGCGCCAGACCACCCGCGTCTCCGCCAACGTCGCCGGCTTTCTGGGCACCGAACGCGTCGCCCTCAACGACAACCTGCTCAACCGCTGCTCGCTGCCGGAGATCGAGGCTGTCATGGCGCACGAGATGGGCCACTACGTGCTCAACCACATCTACAAGGGCCTGCTGCAGATCGGCCTGCTCATCGTGGCGGGGTTCGCTTTCGTCCGCTGGGCGTTCGACCGCGTCGCGGCCCGCTGGGGCTCACGCTGGGGGATCAGGGGAATCACCGACGTCGCCGGGCTGCCCCTCCTGGTGCTGCTGCTTTCGGTGTTCTTCTTCTTGATGACACCCGTCACAAACACGATGATCCGCACCCAGGAGGTCGAGGCCGACGTCTTCGGTCTCAACGCCGCACGGCAGCCGGACGCGGAGGCCGAAGTGGATCTTATGCTGGGCGAGTACCGCAAGCTGAAGCCCGGCCCGGTGGAGGAGTTCATCTTCTTCGACCACCCGAGCGGTTACAACCGCATCCTGATGGCGATGCGCTGGAAGGCGGAGAACCTCCGGTGACGTTGTCCTGAACTGGAAGCTGGAGGATGGAGAGGGCACGGGCGGTCGCGATTGCGGAGGGACTCCTCGCGGTCCTCGTGTGGGGCGCATCCTTCATCGCGACCAAAGTTGCACTTGAGGACGCATCGCCCGTGACAGTCGTGTGGCTGCGGTTTGCCATGGGTGTCGCGGTCCTCGGCGTGGCAGCAGCGGGACGGCGCCAGCTGGCGGCGGTCCCGGTCAGGGAGCTCCCCACATTCGCGCTGCTCGGTCTGATCGGGATCACCTTTCACCAGTGGCTTCAGTCCAACGCACTGGTCACCTCACAGGCCAGCACCAGCGGGTGGATCGTGGCCACCACCCCGATCTTCATCGCTTTGCTCGCCCGGCTGGTGTTGGGCGAGAGGCTGTCCTGGTCGCGCATCGCGGGGATCGGCCTGGCGGCAGTCGGGGTGCTGCTGGTTGTCTCGAAGGACGATCCGGCCACGCTCCTCGCGGGGAGTTTTGGTGCACCCGGCGACATTCTGATCCTCCTCTCGGCTCCCAACTGGGCGGTGTTCTCGGTGCTCTCGCGAGGCGCTCTCAGGAGGCATCCGGCGACGCGAATGATGTTCTACGTGATGACCATTGGCTGGCTCTTCACCTCGGTGCTGTTCTTCACCGGCCCGGGTCTTTCGGAGATCGGACGAATCACGACCCGCGGGTGGGCGGCTCTGGCCTTCCTGGGGTTTGCCTGCTCGGGTTTCGCGTACATCGCGTGGTACGACGCCCTCAAGCACGTGCCGGCTTCCCAGGTCGGCGCTTTCCTCTACCTGGAGCCGCTGGTCGCGATGACGGTCGCGGCGGTCGTGCTCTCGGAGCCAATCCTGCTGTCCACCGTGGTCGGGGGCGCCGTCATCCTCACCGGGGTGTGGCTGGTCAACCGGAGACCTGGCGAGCCTGGCCCCGCGCCGGAGGTGGCAGTGACCCACGCCGGAGAGGAGTGACCCGCCTGCCTACCCTGGGGGCGTGAGCGAGACGCGGTTGCGGCCGGTCTGCTTGGCGTGGTAGAGCGCGCGGTCGGCCGCGGAGACCAGCTCGCCGGGTGTGTTTCCGTAGATCGGGATCATTGCGGCTACACCGGCGGAGATCGTGACCACCGGAGCGACCTTGGAGTAGCCGTGGGGGATTGCGAGAAGCTCGACCTCGAGCCGGATCGTCTCGGCAAGCTCCCGGGCGTGGGGCGCGTCGCTCCCCGGCAGGAGGACCGCGAACTCCTCGCCGCCGTAACGTGCGACCAGTTCACCCGCCCGCTGCACCAGCCGCCGGACGACCCCTGCGACCTTCTTGAGGCATGCATCACCGGGGACATGGCCGTAGCCGTCGTTGAATGGCTTGAAGTGGTCGATGTCGAGCATGAGGAGCGCCAAAGGCAGGCCGGTGCGCGCACACCGTCGCCACTCGGCGTCGAGGATGTGGTCGAACTGCCTGCGGTTGGCCGCTTCGGTGAGGCTGTCGACAGTGGAGAGCAGCTCGAGCCGCCGGTTCGCCTCCTCGAGCTCGTGGTTGCGCTGGCTGAGCAACTCGTTAGCCTCCTGAAGCTTGGCGGTGCGGTCGGCAAGCTGTGCGCCAAGTTCCGCGTTGCGGGCGGCGATCTGCCGCACTCGAAGGCGGTGGGCGGCGAGGCCGGCGATGAGGAGAGCCAGGACGCAAACCCCGATGAACCAAGGGGCGTCGAGGAACCGCAAAGCGGTCGCAGACGTGAGGGTGGCGGCCCTGGCATTCCAGGGTCCATCACCGAGGCAGGCAGGCACCCCGGCCGTCACCGGGGCCGCGACGAAGAAGAGCGACACGACGGCAGAGAAGGCTGGCTGCACCGCGCGAGCTGTGGATCTCGCCCAGCGCGACACGTCCGTGAACCGGCGTTCGCTGGCAAGAGCTCCCTGCACCCGCCCTCCAGTGCTCATCATAGTTTACGCGGCGCACGGCTGCGCGGTGCTCGTGCGCGTGAGGAATGGCGATGGCCTAGAATACCCGATCGAGTCGTTCCGGTGTGGGCACTTCCGCGGAGGTCACATGGGCAGGTGTTTCGTTCTCTCTCTTGCGGTCGTGGCTGTGACAACGAGCGCGTGGGCTCAGGAGACGGTCGCCGGAGGTGGGCCGTGGTATTTCGCGGTCACCGGCGACTCGCGTGATTGCGGCGATCTCATCATGCCCAAGATCGCCCAGGATATCGCCGCCATCCGGGACAAGACCCCGGTCGAGTTCCTCTGGCACCCGAGCGACCTCCAACATCGGTACGACGCCGTGGAGTGATTCTCAAGAACGTGTGATTTCGCATCGAGGCAGGCGTTACGGCTGCCCGGGGGGCGGAATGCAAGGCGAGGGCCCGGTCCACGAATTCGCACTGGATAACGCTTCTCCAGTCCCAATCTCGGCCGGGCAGGAGGTCGGTCGAGCGATCGCGGGCACTCCACTTGACCGGCGGCTCCAGGCCGCGCTCTGGCTGCTGCTGGTGGCGTTCTCGCTCCACGGGGTGTTCGGCCGCTCGTTGTGGGGCGGCATCGAGTCCCGTGAGGGCGCGATGATCGCCGACATGTACCGCCACGGCACCTGGGTCACGCCGACCATCAACGGAGAGCCCTTCCTCGAGAAGCCGCCGCTGCTTCACTGGACCGGCCTCGTTCTCTGCCACCTCGCGGGACGGGTCACCGAGGGCCTCGTCCGCCTGCCGGACGCCCTTTACGGGCTGGGGACGCTGGCGCTCGTGTACCTCTTTCTGACCGGGCCTCGGGGGCCCGGCCAAACCGTATCGCCGCCCGCGAGCCGCCAGCTCGCGGCCTGGGCCGCCGTGTTCATGTGCGGAACCGCTATTGAGTTCCACGAGTACGCGCGCATCGTGCTGACCGACATGGCGCTGACGTTCATGGTCACGCTTTCGCTCTACCTGTTCTGGCGGGCGTGGCTCCGCCCAGAGATCGGTCGGTGGCTGCTCTTTCTGGTTGTCGCGGCAGCCGCTTTCTACGGCAAGGGTCTGATCGGCCCGGTGCTGATCTGGTCGGCCGTTGCACTCTTTCTGCTCTGGAAGAGGCGGCTCCGCCTGCTGGCCGGCCTGGCGGTTGCATACGTTCCCCTGCTGCTGATCGTCGTGCTCCCGTGGGTGTACGCGCTCTACAGGTTTGCGGGCGCTGCGGCGGTCAAGTTCGCCTTCTGGGACAACCAGGTCGGAAGGTTCTTCCGTTTCGCCGATCCGGCCCTGCCCTACGACCCGTTTCGAATCAGCTGGGAGCCGATCTATTACTACCTGCTCCGCCTCCCAGTGCATCTGGCCCCGTGGACGCTGCTGTTGGTGGCCGCCCTCGTGTCGTGGTGGCGGCGGTCCTCGCCGTTCCGTGAGCAGCTTCATGTCTTCTTCACGTGTGTCGTTGCCGGGATGTTCCTCGTCCTGCACGTGTCCGCCTCGAAAGTCGTCAGCTATGCGCTCCCGACCTACCCTTTTCTCCTCATGATGGCCGGAATCTGGCTGCTCTGCGCCGCGGAACGGGCGAAGCTCTCCTGGCCGGAGCGCCTGTGCATAGACGTCACGACTTGGGGATCGGCGATCCTCTTCTCCCTCGTGCCCATCGCCTTCGCAGTTGGGATTTTCGTGCGACCTGACCTCGTGCGCACCGGCGGCACTGCCGCCACGGTGGGGAGCCTGGTTCTGGCTGGACTCCTTCTCGCCTTCATCGCTGCAGGCGCGCCTGCACTGCGCAGGCTTGCGCGCTCGGGGTCGCGGCTGCTCGCCTACGGTCTCGGGCCCGCCATCGTGGCGGTGGCCGCCATGGGAGTGGTGCAGGTCGTCACGCCCGTCATCGAGCGGAGCCGCTCCTGGAAACCGATCGCCACGCTCGCCAAGCAGGAAGCCGGCCGGGGGAGGGCGGTGGCGTTCGCAGGGGACCTGCAGGCCGACTTGGGTGCGTTCACGTTCTACCTCGAGAGCCGGTTACAGGTGTTGGCGAGCGCCGACGATGTTGCGTCGTACCTGAGCGCGAGCGACCCACGCGCGGTGATCGTGCCCGAAGGAAGACTGCGCTCGGTTTACCCGAAACTGCTCAGCCTGCCTCACACGGAGCTCCTCGCCGGGGCCCCCGGCACGCTGAGTCGAAGCTTCGTGCTCCTGGTCAACCGGTCCGGGGAGGAAACGACGACGACGAAACCCAAATCGGGCGTCGTGGCCGAGCACTGACCGGCCGCGTGCCGGGCCGCATCACTTCTTCGCCGCGGCCAGAGCGGCGAGGGCCGCCTCGAAGGCGCCTCGGTCGTCAGCCGTCATGCGGAGGAACTCGACGCCGACCTCAAACCGGTAGGGAGCGGGGATCGTCTCCCAGACTACGCGCCCCTCGGCCTTGATGACCCCCGCCGGCAGGGAGATCACCAGTTCCAGCTCGGTCCCGATGCCGAGCGACTCGTGGAAGACAAACATGCACCCGCCGCCACCGATCGTTTGGGTCCTGGCGAGCCTCTCCGTGCCAAACCTTCCCGCTCTCCTGACCAGGACCGGGTATTCGGCCAGGAAACGGGGGTAGCGGCGCACGGGTGGTGTCTTCTCGGGCATCAGGCGGCTCCGGCTCGGCTTTCCCAGCACCAATGTACCAGTGAGGGCACGTCAGTCAAAGCTCTCGCAGACCGGAAGGCGCGCAAGCTCACGGGCGAGCCAGGGCCGGCAAAGCGCTCGGTTTGGGGGTCGTGTGGCGCTGCTAGAATCACGCCTCGAGACCCGGCACGGGCCCGACCACGGGTGACAGGCAGATGGTGACTACCCCAGCGGAGAAGTTCCCCAGAGTGTTCTGGACCGCCAACGTCACGGAACTCTTCGAGCGCGCTGCCTACTACTCGATGGCCAGCTTTGTGGTCATCTACCTTGGCCAGCTTGGGTTCGGAGCCTACTGGCCGTCCAACCTCAACAGCGTCCTCTGGACGCTGGTCTACTTCCTGCCGATCCTCTCCGGGACCATCGCCGACCAGGTGGGCTTTCGCAGGTCGCTGCTGGTGGCGTTCGTCCTGCTGGCCATCGGCTACTTCCTGATGGGTGTCCCGGTCTGGTTCGCGGGCGGCGAGCTCGCCCCGACCGTGGCCAAGGAGTTCACGGCGAAACCGGAGTTCGTGGCCATCGTGGTGCTGGCCATCGTGCTCATCGGCATGGGCGGTTCGGTCATCAAGCCGTGCATCTCGGGCACCGTGCAGAAGACCTCCGGTGCCCTGGCCACACTTGGATTCGCGATCTTCTACATGGTCATCAATATCGGCTCTCTTTTCGGGCGCGGCACCGCATACGTCGTCCGTACCCGCTCGACCGTGGTGCCGGTCCTGCTGGTGGTACTCGTGTGCACGCTGGCGGCGGCCGCCCTCATCCTGCTGGCGCGCTGGAGCGCCACCAACCGGGATCGCAAGGGCAACATCGCCGCCACCACCGTCGGTTCCGTGTCCATCCTCGTGGCCGCCGTGGCGCTCATCTCCTGGGTGCTGCGGATGTCGAGCGGGCGGGCGGCGGTCGGCACGGGTTCGAGCCTCTCGTACATCTTCGCGGTGGCGACGGCGGCCTCGATTGCGGCGTTCTTCGTTGTCCTTCTCCTCTACGAGGAGCCGGCGGCCGTGGCCTCGGTGAAGCCGAAGCGCTCAGTGGGCCGAATCCTGCTGGACATGGTGCTCGTCCTGAGGAGCGGCAGGTTCACCCTTTTCCTGCTGGTCGTCAGCGGGTTCTTCTTCCTCTACAACCAGGTCTACAACGTGCTGCCGCTCTACGTGAAGAGGGTCGTCGAAGTCGGCCCGGCCATGGACCTGTACACAGCCGCCAACCCGCTGGTGATCGTCTGCTTTCAGCTTCTGATCTCCAGCATGTTCGGCGGGATGCGGCCGATCCGCTCCATGATTGTCGGCAGCATCGGCATCTCGCTCTCGATGGCGGTCAACCTCATCCCGGTTTTCGCGGCGGGCGGCGTGCGGGCGATCGTCGCGAACTGGCTTCCGATCGGGTCAGTGTTCGTGGTGATGACGGTTGCACTCATCGCCTTCTCAGAGCTGTTCACGTCGCCGCGGATGTACGAGTACATCGGTGCGCTGGCGCCCAAGGGGCAGGAGGGTCTTTTCCTCGGCTACGCGAATCTGCCGCTCGCCATCGGCTCCCTGTTCGGCGGTCCGGTGGGGGCCTTCATCTTCAACGACATCATGGCCAAGGGAGCGACCAAGCGCCCGGACGGCCTCCTCGACCTCGACCCGACGCAGAACGCGCTCGGCTGGATCATCCTGATGGCGATCGGGCTCGCCTCTGCGCTTTCGATGTGGCTGTTCAACCGCTGGCTCGAGAAGCAGAAGGCGTAGGCCCCGCTTCGCGGTTGACGGCAGGTCACGGGCGAGGCGGGACGGACACGTAGGCGCGAATTGCACCCTCGCCGGCCTCGCGAAATGCGCGTGTGACCCCGCCGACCCCGAGCTTGACACCCCCGAAGATCCTCGAGACGACGATCGCGCCCTCGAGGTCCTCCCGCCGCAACAGCTCCAGCAGTGCCCTGCCCGGATGACCCACCTCGCCGTCGTCCTTTGACTTCTCGATCAGTGCCCCCGCAGCGTCGCGCACGCGCATCGCCCAGCAGTGGTGGTTGGCCTTGCGGAGCTCACCCCTCCGGCGCCTCACGGCGGCTGCAACCCCCTCCTCGTCGGCGGCAGGGAACAGGAGCGCGTGGAAGCGAGAGCGCTCCGCCGTGAGCTTGAACTCGGTCGTGACCGCAACCTCCACAGCCGCTCCTCGGAGACACGGATCTTCTGACGCGCCTCCAGTGCTGCAATCCTACCCGCTCCCGGCTGTGAGGCGACGTCGATAGGTGTCCGAAGGGTAGGGGTCGTCCTGAGGGTATGATCAGCACGCCATGGTCGAGATCGTGGCCGGTCTCGCGATACCCGACGGAGAGTTGACGTTCAGTGCGTCACGCAGTGGGGGCCCGGGCGGCCAGAACGTCAACAAGGTCGCCACTCGGGTCACCCTCGCCTTCGATGTGGCCGGCTCCGCGGCGCTTTCGCCCGACCAGAGGGCACGCATCCTCGAGAGGCTCGCGGCGCGGATCAGCAAGAACGGGATTCTGCGGGTCGTCTCCCAGCGCCACCGCACGCAGGCTGCGAACCGCAAGGCGACGCTGGAACGCTTCGTTGAGCTGATCCGAGGGGCGCTCGCCGAAGAGGCGCCACGCGTTCCGACGCACCCCACACGGACGTCCAGGGAGCGCCGCGTGGCCGCCAAGAAGTCGCGGGGGCGGCTCAAGCAGGAGCGGGCACGTCCGGTTTCCCCGGACGAGTGACTCACTCGGGCAAACGGCTTGTCCGGTCCCCGCGCACCGCTGGCGGGGGACAGCTTCTGCGCTACCAGCCGCCGGAGGCGCCGCCGCCGC
The DNA here is from genome assembly GCA_035542075.1 of Thermoanaerobaculaceae bacterium. Taxonomy (GTDB): domain Bacteria; phylum Acidobacteriota; class Thermoanaerobaculia; order Thermoanaerobaculales; family Thermoanaerobaculaceae; genus RBG-13-68-16. The sequence goes on along the minus strand of DATKMD010000055.1, from coordinate 12,719 downwards.
CGAAGCTGCCACCGCCGCCGGAGAAGCCGCCGGAGCTCCACCCGCCGCCCTTGCCGGAGTGGCCGGCCGAGGCCGCGAATGCGGCCAGCCCCGGATGGGACTTGAGGAAGCCCTTGCCGCCGGGTGTCTTGCGCAGCCAGAACTTGGCGATCGGGAAGCCGATCACCCAGGCCGGGATGAGCAGGGCACCGAGCGCGCCCCAAAGCGCGAACGGAAACACGGCGTAAAACGGGGTCAGGAAGACGTACAGGAACCAGCTCTGGCACCCCTTGCTCAGGAGGGCGAGGATCGAGAACACCCCGATGACGATCGTGAACACGACCGAACCGACGACCCTGGCGCCCAGGGGTGCCTCGGAGATCCGTGCCCCACGAGGTGCCGCGTGAGCCGGGATCACGTCCTTGCCCTGGATTGCGCCCGTGATGGCCCCCACGCCGGCCTCGACCCCACCGCCGAAGTCGCCGTCACGGAACGCTGGCCGGACAACCTCATCGAGAATCCGGCGACACTGCGCGTCGGTGAGCTTGGCCTCCAGGCCGTAGCCAACCTCGATTCGCATCTTGCGGTCGTCCCTTGCGATGAGGAGGAGCACCCCGTCGTCGACGCCCTTGCGGCCGAGCTTCCACGTTTGCGCCACCTTGAGCGCGTAGTCCTCGAGAACCTCGCCGTCGAGACTGCCGACGGTCAGCACGGCGACCTGGGCCCCGGTCTGCTTCTCGAACGCCGCCAGCTCGCCGTCGAGCCGTTCCCTGACGTCGGAGGGGATCATGCCCGCCGTGTCGTTGACGTGCCCGGAGAGGAACGGAACGTCGCGCGCCAGCAGCGACGGCGCGCTCGCGAGCACCAGCGCTGCGAGCGCCAGCCATAACGACCGGGACGCACGTCCCCCGGGGGGGAGCACGGTTACTCCTCCCTCATCCGCAGCTGGTCCGGCAGCTCATCGGTGTCGTCCGGATGGACTGCAACGCCCCGCCGGGCCAGCAGCTCCCCGCAGCGGCGGATCGCGCTGGCGAGCGCACTTCCCGGTTTCCCACCTCGAATGCCGTCGACGATCTGGGCGACGACGGCGTCCCACTCGTGCTGCTCGACACGAGCGTTGATCCCCGAGTCGCCGAGCACGACCACTCGGCGCTCGAGGAGCGACAGGAAGATCAGGATTCCGGTTCGCTCCTTGGTCCGGAACACCTCGTTCTCCAGGAAAGCCGCGGCCGCGCGCTGGCGGACGCGGTGGTCGACGGCGGTGGGGCCGGCAAGCCAGAGTTTCAGCGGCCGGATCAGCGCGACTGCCGTGAAGCCGACCGCTCCGCCGACGAGGGCCGGCACGAGGATCCACACCATGATGAAGCTTCCCCAGAAGCCGCCGAGCCAGTAGGTCGCGGCGGCCGCAAGCACTGAAAGAAAGGCTCCCAGGGTTGCGCCCTTCCACGTCGCTGCCTCGTAGTGGTCGGAGTGGGAGACGGCATAGGGGACGATCTCGCCGGCGGTTGTCGCCTCGGCCTCACGGACGGCGGTCTCGATCTCCTTGAGGTCGGCCGGGGAGAAGAAGCCTTCGACGCGCATCGCTCGGTACCGTCCTTTCGTTCTGGCAACCCGTACGCGCGGGCGGAGAATAGCACAGGCCCGTCGTGCTGGCCGGTTCTCGCAGGTCAATTTGGCTCTTGTGGAGCGATGGGCAACCGCCAGCCTCGCCGGTGGCACCTGCGAATCCGCAGCCCTCGTCTTCGGTGGTGTCTCCGGGCTACCATGGATTCGGAGGAACGATGCGGATCGCTCGTTGCCTGCTCGTCGCCCTGATGGCGTGGGCCGCCGTGGGGGTGGCCGACGAGGTTGCGGTTGGAGGCGTGCATTTCGTTTTCATGGAGCCCGAAGGCGCACAGGCGGCGGGAGAGGCACCGCTCTACCGACTGGTGACCGACCCGGAACGGATCTCGCGTTTGGGGCGGTGGTTGCAGAACGACTCTGCACGCTGGGCCGCCGACGTGTACCGGCGCGCCCGCACCGTTGCTGGGGCCCGCGGTTTTGTGGACACCCAGCCTGTGCAGTACTTCATTGCCCTCGTTCCCGACGGCAACAGCGCCGCCGTCGGTTTCCGCCTGCGCACCGGGAAGGCGCTCCAGGAGTACCCTCGGGCCGCCTACATCCAGCTCGGCCCCGAGGAATGGAGGTTCACCACCACGCTCCTCCACGAGACCGGCCACGTCGCGCTTGCGATGCTGGCCGGCGGGAGGGAGGTTCCCAAGCGAGAGATCGCGGCCATCCCGCACACGGTCGCGGCGATCACCGACCGTGGCACCGCGTTCGACGAGGGGTTCGCCATCCACCTGGAGACGCTGGTCGCCCACGTTTCCTCCGCGCCCGAGGTGCGCCAGCGGTACAGGCACGACCAGTTCCTGTTCGGGCCGGCCGCGCAGATGCGCGGCGAGTACTACCAGCACTCGTCCGACCTGCTGACGTTTGCCCAGACCACGGCGCGCTACGCCGAGGTGCGCGACAACAACTTCGCGTTCGTGAGCGCCTTCAAGGGTCCGGACTACCTGCGCGTGCAGATGGAGAAGGCCCGAGACTTCGCGACTCTGCGCGATGCGGACCAGCTTCTGCAGTCGGAGGGTTTCTACGGCAGCTTCTTCTTTAGTTTCCTCATGCGGGGTGGTGGCACACCGGTGGCTGACACGCTGCGCCAACGCCAAGACAAGGTGATGACGGCGCTGGCCGAGATGTTCGCGAGCAGATCGGTCACGCCCGATACACCCTATCTCCCGCAGTTCGTCGAGAGCTATCGGCAGATCTACCCCGCCGAGGCCGGTGACGTCCTCGACGTGTTCCTCGATCTCACCCACGGTGTGTTCGTGGACCCCGACGCGGCCGCGCTCTGGCACGACCACTACCTGGCTGCCCTCCGCCTTGATCTGCAGCGGCTCGGGCGTGAGAAGATCGACGCGGCCCGCGAGCGGTGGCGCACCGCCGGTGCCAAGGACCCGGCGGTCATGTACTCACGGCTCGGACCGCAGCTTCGCTGCGAGGTGGCGGGACAGACCGTAAAGCTCGTTGGGCTGGGAATCGACGCCCCGCTCTCGATGGATGTGAACACCGCCGAGGAGGGGATCGTGCGGCTGATCCCCGCGATCACCGATGCCGAGGTCGCCTCCTGGCTGGGCGCCCGCGCGAGGGCGCCGTTCGCCAGCGTCGAGGACTTCAGAGCACGGGCAGGGCTCTCGGAAAAGACGCTGGCAAGCCTGAAGCTCTGACAGGACCGTTCAGCGGGGGCGGGTCACTTCACGATCTTGGCGAGCAGGGTTTCAAAGCGTCTCTTGTCGTCGGCCTCGAACGAGGAGAAGCGAACCGCGACGCCGGTCACTCGCTCGCGCTTCTCCATCGTGTGGCGCACAACCACGGCGTAGCCTCGGATCGGGTTGTTGTCGCCCGGCATCGTCAGCTCGAAGCTCATCTGGGTCCCGATCGGGTAGGTGTGGTCCGTCTTGACGAGCATGCCGTGGGCGGAGATGTTCTCGGTCTGGCAGATGGTCTGCGTGGTGCCCCACGAGAGCTGCACCTTGAGGCGTGACGTGGCCCGCATGGCAAAGCGCGGCGGAACCTCGAGCAGCCGGAAGAGCACATGGGGAAGCTGCTCCGGGAAGTCCTCGACGGCGAGCGCGCGGTTGGCCCCCTTGCCCACGAAGTCCTCGGCCTCGACGAGCATGCCCCTGGAGGCCAGAAGCACCAGCGCGGCCTGACGACAGGGCGAGTCCTTCTTCCGAACGGCGGTGAGGAACTGGGTCATGGGCATGTCGGGGAGGGGGTAGCCCGCGACGATGGCGTCGAACGGGAGGAACGCGATGGATTCCAGGGCGCTTGCGGCGGTCTCCCCGTAGTCCGCGTAGAACTTGGCGGCGGAGAGGACGGACGCAACCCTCTGGAAGACCTTCTGCTCCAGCCCGACAACCAGCGTGCTCCGTTGCACCCCATACATGCGCGCTGACCTCCCGGCTCGCTTACCCCTCGGCACGCTCCCACGCGTGCGGGATCTCTTTGGGCAAGCGCCACAGGCTCACTCGCGTCGCGTCACCGGCATAGATGCCGCCCTCGGCCTCCCGGCGGTAACCCACCCATGCCTGGAAAGGCACACGGTTGATGCAGTCCGCAGAAACGATGGTCTTGGTCTTCTTCCCGGGGCTCGCCTGGAACTCCCGGCGTGCCTGCTCGAAAAGGTTCTCCGCAGCCAGGCTCGTCTGGTCCGCCCTCAGTTCGGTGAACAGCACCTGGCGAAAGATCTTGCCCGGCCGGTGCGTGGAGTACCACGTGTACTCGGGTGGGGTCAGGCTGGACAGCACGATGAACTCGGCCGGGCAGAACACCATGTAGAGGCGGGGGTGACGCGCGCCTTGCTCCGGCTGGCCGATCGCAGCGGCCACCGCGTCGGGAGTCATGCCCTCGTGACAATCGCTGGCGGCGAAGTGCGCCAGCTCGCCCGCTCGTTCCATCTCCATCACCTGGCCGCCGGTCTTGCCCAGGAAACAGCGACGATACGCGTCGATCGGCGTACACGAGAATGCATTGTTGGAAAGAGCCGTCTTGGTGCGCTTGCCCGGCACCATGGCCTGAAGCGCGTTGAGCGTGTCGCCCATCGCGTCGCGCCAGCCGCCTTCGCTCAGGTAGGTGAAGTCGGGCCGGCCGTTGGAGAGCGCCAGATCAAAGAAGATCGTGCGGCCGAGGAAGTACTTGCCGGATCCGGGCCGGCGGTGCCACGCAAACCCTTCGATGCCCAGGTTGGTCGCCGTGATGGCGCCCTGGGGAAGGCTCAGAACCAGGTTGAGTTGCTCCATGCATCTCTCCTGTTTTGGCCGGGCAGATTCTACCCGACCACTGGGAAGCTTACTTCGTTCCCGGTGTCTCTCCAAGCATCGAAAAGGTATAGACTCAATCTCATCTTGTCTCGTGGTCCGGAACCCGGTCGCCCCGCGCACCTCCTCCGTACCAGACGCGCAGGTTGTACAGCGGCGGAAACTCACTCCAGCGCCACAGCCGCTCGGGGTGCCGATCGGGCTGGACGACCGCGGAGTGAGAGAACGCGACGTACGGGTTCACAAGCAGTCCGGCGGCGTGGTTCGCCACCGAGACGACGAGGGTGAGTGTGCCTGCGGCCGACACGGCCCGGCGCCACCCTGGTGGCAACGTGCGGGCCGCAAAGAGCCCGAGTGCAAGCAGGAGGCCCCAGAACACGAGGGCGTCCGAAACGTAACGTGGACCGTAGGTCCAACCCCCGGCCCACTCCTTCCAGGCTGCGGTCGCGGCGAGGTTGAGCAGGATCGCGGCGACCGCCGGCCCGGTGAAAGGTCGGAGGGCTTCGTACCCTTGATGTTGCCCCGAAGCCCCGGGACGGCCGCCGGCGAGGACCAACGGCAGCAGGGCCAGCGCCAGCACGAATACCGGGGAGAACACGAAGAACCCCCTCCCCGGGGAGAACAGGGCGCCGGAGAGCGAAGCCAGTGGCGCCAGGCCAAACACGCGTCCCTCCGCGGTGCCGAACTTCGAAGCTCCGATGATCGTCTGCCCGAAAAGGAGCGGGCCCCCGAACTCCACCCAGTTGTAGGCGGCCACCGCGATGACCCAGGGCGCCAGCGCCGCGAGGAACAGGGCGGAGCGGCGACCGTGCTGATGCCAGGCGGCCCACGCGAGCGGTACGGCGAGCAGGACCCCGGTGGGGCGCGCGGCGACCGCCCAACCCGCGGCGAATCCCGCGAGAGCCAGCCGCCGCCACCTGCCCCTCGAGGATGTGTCGCTCAGCAGCCACACCGCCCCGGCAGTCAGGAGGACCAGGAGGCTGTGCTGCCAGACCTCCCTGGAAAGAATCGAGAGAAGGGAAGAGCCGAAGGCAAAGGCGGCTGTGGAGAACCAGGCTGCCCAGGGATTGCCGAGCTTCCTTACCGTGACGAAGAAGAACGCGACGGCGAGCGCACACCAGGTCGCTGCAAACAGCTGGTTGAAGCGGTCCGAGAGAACGACTTCGGGCGGCAGTCCCATGGCATGCCCGAGCGCGTAGGCCGGCACCAGTGCCAGCGCCACGCCAAGCCCTCTTCCGGCGATCAGGCTCCCATCACGGCCCACGATGACCGTGGCGCGGTGCTGGAGGCTCTGCGAGGCGAGGTACGGTCGCAGCCCATCGAGTCGGCCGCGGTGTCCCGTCGCGATGGAGTAGGCGGTCAGCTCCGAGTCGTAGTTGTCGTCGGAGGCCTGCTCACAGGGCACCGCGAGGTACGCGGCCAGGACCGCGACGAACACGAGGAGGGGTGCGCACGCCGCGCGGCGGGGCGGGGCATCTGCCGTATCGTGCAGCGAGGGGTCGGACGGTGACCGCTCCATGGCCCGGGGTTCAGTCTAACACCCAGTAACGTCAGGGGATATCGCTCGGAAAGGGGCGCGGCTGCTCACTCGCGAGGGGAAAGCTGAACGTGTGCCTCCACGGGGTCGGGGGCGCTCAGCAGCTTGCGCAGCAGGGTCTCGAAGCGCTCCTTGTCGTTCCCCGCGAACGACGCAAACTGGACAGCGAACCCGCTCACCGGCTCGCGGTCCGCCATGGTGTGGCGCACAACCACTGCGTACCCACGCACCGGTGAGCTGTCCCCCGGCAGCGTCAGCGCGAAGCCCAGCTGGGTGCCGATCGGATAGCTGCGCTCCGCCTGGACAAGCATGCCGGTGGTGGAGATGTTCTCGCTCAGGCAGGTCACGAGGTTGGTGCTCGGGGAGAGGGCCACGGCAAGCTGGAGCTTGCGCCGCAGCGCCACGCGAGGCGGCACCTCGAGCAGACGCAGGAGGATTACTGGCAGCCGGCCCAGGAACTCGTCAATGGTCAGCACCCTGTTGGCACCCCGGCCAACGAAGCGCTGGGTCTCCTCGAGCGCTTCCGGGGCGACCAGGAGAACGAGGCCGGCCGTCCGGCACGGTGAGTCCTCCCGGCGCACCGCGTCGAGGAACGCCTGCATCGGCATGTCGGGGAGAGGATAGCCGGCAAGGATCGCGTCGAAGGAGAGAAGCGAGATAGTCTCGAGGCCGTTCGTGGCGGTTGCCTCGTACTCGGCGTGGAACTGGTTCGCGCGGAGGACCCTGGCTACGCTCTCGAAAAGCTCGGAGTGCAAAGCCACGGCCAGCGTGTTGCGCTGCGCGCCGTACATGCGCCTCTCGCTCCCCCTTCTTCCACCTTGAAGTATAGCCCATCGGCGGACGCCATCGGGCCGGCACCCGCACCGGGAAAAGGTCTAGAATCCACCCATGCATGCTGACGTTCGCCATAGCGAGGACGTGGTCATTGTTGACCTTCGGGGCGACCTGGTGATGGAGGACGGGGAGGATTTACTCCGCCAGATCATCGACGAGCTGGTGGCGGAGGGCTGGAGGAAGATCGTCCTCAACCTGAGCAAGGTGAATCGCATGGACTCCGCCGGGGTCGGCGAGCTGGTCGCGAGCTGGAAGCTGGCCAACGAGTTTGGCGCCTCGATCAAGCTCCTGCGCCCTGGCGACCGGGTCAAATACACCCTTCACCTGAGCCAGATCCTCCCTCTGCTGGAGGTGTACGAGGACGAGGGGCAGGCGGTGGCCAGCTTCGTGGCCGCCTAGCCGCCCACCGTGTCGACTCGCTGTCGCTCCTTGCCGCCTCTTTCCCTGACCCCAGACCCCAGGTCCCTGACCTCTGACCCCTGTCTCTAGTCCCAGATTCCCAACTCGGCCTTGACTTCGTCCGAGGCCTCTTTGCGGGGGTCCCAGGGCGGGTTCCACTGCAGGTCCACCTCGGCCTCGTGCACGCCCGGAAGTGCCCTCAGCGTCTCGTTGACGGCTTCGACGATCATCGGGCCTTCGGGGCAGAACGGCGTGGTGAGGGTCATGGTGACCTTGACCTTGGCTCCGTCGCGCGAAACCTCGATGGCGCGGATCAGGCCAAGATCGACGATCGAGATGAAGATCTCGGGGTCCTGGATGGGCCTGAGCGCCTCTCGCACCGCGTCGACGTTCAGCTCGCTCACGGGTTCGCCTCCTCCGACTCGGTCGTCGTGGTCGTCTCGGCTGCGCCGTCCCTCCAGGCACGCAAGGCGTCAATCAGGGTGACCCAGGGGAGCAGCGCGCACTTCACGCGCACCGGGAACTTCTTCACGCCCTCGAGCGCCTCGAGGTCCCCCAGATCTGCGTCGGGTGGGACGCTCTGCCCGTGCATGACGGCTCGAAAAGCCTCCGCCAGCGCATCGGCCTCGGCCTCGCTGCGGCCGTGGACCAGCTCCGCCATCATCGAACCGGAAGCTGTGCAGATCGCGCAGCCACGCCCCTGCACCTGGACGCCGGCTATGCGGTCCCCGTCGAGCGCCAGGTTCAGGCGCACCTCGTCGCCGCACACCGGGTTGAGGCCGTGGGCGTGCGCGTCCACACGCGGAAGCGGCGCCCGGCCCCGCGGGCGCCGGTGGTGGTCCAGAACCACCTCGCGGTAGAGTTCATCGAGCGCGACCTCGGGGCGGTCAACCATCCGTGCCCTCCCGCGCCCTACTCATACCACCCCAAGCCCCGAGCCTCAACTCTCAAGCCCGAAATACCTCCGTGCCTCGACGAGCCCGTCCACCAGAGCGTCCACGTCATCGCGGTCATTGTAAACGGCGAGCGACGCGCGGGCCGTCGCCGAGACATCGAGCCTTCGCATCAGCGGCTGGGCGCAGTGGTGGCCCGCGCGAATCGCGATGCCGCGCATGTCCAGGACCTGGGCCAGGTCGTGCGGGTGGACCTCGGGGTCCACGAACGACACCAGCCCGCCGCGCCTGGCGGGGTCGAGCGGGCCGTGCAGCTCGAGCCACCCCAGCGAGGCCAGACGTTCGAGCGCGTACCCGACGAGGTCGCGCTCGTGTGCGCGCACCGCCTCCATGCCCAGTTCCTCCAGCAGGTCGATGGCGGCGGGGAACGCCGCGGCGTCGGCGATGTTGGGCGTGCCGGCCTCGAACTTGTGGGGGATGTCGTTCCAGGTGGCCCAGTCGAGGTGGACGGCCCGGATCATCTCCCCGCCGCCGCTCACCGGCTCCATCCGTTCCAGCAGCTCCGGCTTCGCGACCAGGAAGCCGACGCCGGTGGGACCGTACGCCTTGTGGCCCGAGAAGGCGAGGAAGTCTGCTCCCAGCTGCTGGAAGTCGGTCGGCATATGCGGGACGGACTGCGCCCCGTCCACTACCATGACCGCGCCGACCCGGTGGGCGGCCTCGGCCAGTTCCGCGATCGGGTTGATCGTCCCCAGCACGTTCGACATCGCAGTGAGAGCCACGATCTGGGTGCGCCGCGAGAGCATCGCAGGCAGCGCCGCCATGTCCAGCTCGCCCGAGTCGGTGATCGGAAGGTGCCGCAGCACGACCCCGCGCTCGCGCGCGAGCAGGATCCATGGAACCAGGTTGGAGTGGTGCTCCATCTCGGAGAGCAGCACCTCGTCCCCGGCGTTGAGGGTCGCACCCCACGCCCGTGCCACCAGGTTGATCGCCTCGGTCGCGTTGCGAAGGATGACGACGCCGCGCTCATCGGGGGCGTTGACGAAGCGCGCAACGCGCGTCCGGCACGCCTCGTACGCCGCGGTCGCCTCTTCGGCAAGCGTGTGCACCCCGCGGTGGACGTTGGCGTTGGAGCTGACGTAATAGTGCCGGAGTGCAGCGAGGACCGCCTCCGGCTTCTGCGTCGTCGCTGCGTTGTCAAGGTAGACGAGCCTGTGTCCGTGCACCTGGCGCTCGAGGATCGGGAAGCGCGACCTCAGTCTGCGGGGGTCGAATCGGACCTCGGGGGGGGCCTGTGCGTTCACGCTCACTCCGTGTGCAGCCGCGCGGCCACGAGCGCCTCGATCCGCTCCCGGGTGGTCTGCGGCAATCGCGCCAGGGTCTGGTCCAGGAACCCGTACACGATCACTCGCATCGCCTGGAGGTTCGCAAGACCCCGACTCTGGAGGTAGAAGAGCTGCTCCGGGTCGATGGGCGCAACGGTTGCGCCGTGCGAGCAGCGCACGTCGTCGGTGAGAATCTCGAGCTCCGGGATCGACTCGGCGCGGGCATCGTGGGAGAGAAGCAGGTTTCGGTTCTCCTGGTATGCCTGACTTCCGCCGGCGTGGGGTGCAATCCGGATCATCCCGGTGTAGGCCGAGCGTGCCGCGTGCGTGAGGGCGACCTTGAAGTCCAGGTTGGAGAAAGTCTTCCCGGCCTCGTGGATGTGCTCGGTGTGGTGGTCGAAGTGCTGCTGGTCGCCGCCCATGGCCACGCCGGCAGTCTCGGCCTCGGCGCCCTCGCCGGAAAGAAACGCGCCGACGTCGGCCTTGAAGGTGCTGCCGCCGAACGAGGCCAACGATAGCTGGAAGCGCGCACCTGCGGCGACACGCGCCCGCGCGGTGAGGTGCCCGACCACACCAGACTCCCAGCGTTGCACCAGACCGTAGCGCACGTTGGCGTCGCGGCCGACCAGGATCTCGGTGACGCCGAGGACCTTGCCACCTGAGGAGTCGCCCCCGACGTGGCCCTCGAGGATCTCGAACGAGCTGCCCTCGCCGGCCACGACGAGGACGCGAGGCAGCGTGAGAGGACCGGCCACGATGCGCAGGCGGATCGGGTGCTCCAGTTCGACGCGGTCCGGCACGCGCACCAGCACGCCCCCGCGCCAGGCTGCCGTATTGATCGCCTCGACGAAGCCGTGGCTTTCTGACACAACCTTGCCCAGGAACTCGGTTGGCTGTGCCGTGTGCAGGTCCTCCACAACCACGCCCGCTTTGCGCGCCTGGGCGTCCACCTCGACGACGCGCAGGGCCCCTCCGGCCAGCAGGCCGGCCACCGACAGCGGCTCCTCGAGGCGCCACGTGGGGCCCACGTCGGTGGGCGTCAGGTCGGTCGGGTCGGTGTCCGGCAGGAAACTGGCCGGGTTGGTGTAGCGCCAGAGGTGCCTCGCCCGGTTGGGGAGGACCAGCGGTGCGAGGGACTCGCGGGCCTGGTTGCGCAGCGCCAGCAGGGCGCGATCCTCGCCGGCGACCCGCGAGAGCTCCGCCACGTGCTCGAGCGCCAGCGTCGGGATCGGCTGCGCGCTCATGCCGGCGCTCCTGCTGTGGACCCCTGACCGCTGAACCCTGACCCCTGTCCTGCGCTAGCCAACGGAGCCCTCCATCTCGAGCTCGATCAGCCGGTTCAGCTCCACCGCGTACTCCATGGGGAGCTCCTTGACGAACGGCTCGATGAAGCCATTGACGATCATCAACCGCGCCTGGTCGTCCTTGAGGCCGCGCGAGCGCAGGTAGAAGAGCTGCTCGTCGCCGATCTTGGACACCCGCGCCTCGTGCTCGATGCGGACCTGGTCCTCGGCGATCTCCATCGTCGGGTAGGTGTCGGTGCGGGCCTCGTCGCCGATCAGCAGCGCGTCGCACTGCACCGAGGTCTTGCAGCCGTTGGCGCCCTTGCGCACCCTGACGAGGCCGCGGTAGCTGGCGCGCCCGGTGCCCTTCGAGATCGACTTGGAAGTGATCTTGGAGGTTGTGTTGGGCGCCAGGTGCGTCATCTTGGCGCCCGCGTCCTGATGCTGGCCAGGGCCCGCGAATGCGATGGAGAGGACCTCACCGTGGGCTCGCTCGCCCTTCAGAACCACGGCTGGGTACTTCATGGTGAGCTTGGAGCCGATGTTGCCGTCCACCCACTCGACCACCGCGTCCTCGTGGGCCACCGCACGCTTGGTGACCAGATTGTAGATGTTGTTCGACCAGTTCTGAATCGTCGTGTAGCGGATGCGGGCGCCCTTCATGGCGATCAACTCGACAACGGCGGAATGCAGCGAGTTGGTCGAGTACACCGGCGCCGTGCAACCTTCGATGTAGTGCACCTTGGCGCCCTCGTCGGCGATGATCAGCGTGCGCTCGAATTGCCCCATGCGCTCAGCGTTGATCCTGAAGTAGGCCTGCAACGGAATTGCCACCTCGGTGTTCTTGGGTACGTAGATGAACGAGCCGCCCGACCACACCGCGCTGTTGAGGGCCGCGAACTTGTTGTCGGCGATGGGAATCACGGTGGCGAAGTGCTTGCGCACGAGCTCCTCGTGCTCGCGCAGGCCAGAGTCCATGTCGAGGAAGATCACGCCCTGCTTGGTGAGCTCCTCCTTCACGGAGTGGTAGACGACCTCGGACTCGTACTGGGCCGACACGCCTGCGAGGAATTTGCGCTCCGCCTCGGGGATGCCGAGGCGGTCGAAGGTGCGCTTGACGTTCTCGGGCACTTCCTCCCAGCTCGTTTCCTGCTTTTCCGTGGCTCGGACGTAGTAGGTGATATCGTCGAAGTTGATCTCGGACAGCATCTCGGTGTCGCCCCACGTTGGCATCGGCTTGGCGAGGAAGATGTCGAGCGCCTTGTGCCGGAACTCGCGCATCCAGTCCGGCTCCTTCTTGAGGCGCGAGATCGCCTCTACAACCTCATGCGAGAGGCCCTTGGGCGTGCGCATGAAGTACTCTTCGGGGTCGCGGAAACCGTAGCGCTGGGTGTAGTCGGACCCGATGTCGGCAACCTTCGGTGTCGAGGACATCACGCACCCCCCGCCGTTGCGGCCGGCTCGAGCCAGTCGTACCCGCGCTCCTCGAGCTCGAGGGCAAGCTCCGGTCCGCCGGTGCGCACGATGCGGCCATCCATAAAGACGTGCACAACGTGGGGGCGCACGTAGTTGAGCAGCCGTTGGTAGTGAGTGACCAGCACCATCCCGAC
>DATKMD010000054.1:0-3587 GCA_035542075.1 Thermoanaerobaculaceae bacterium | reverse complement strand
CCTGCCTTCGGGCCCGGGGTCGGCTACTTCCTCCAGGCCGGGACGCTGCGCGGAGTCGCGCTCGCCAACAACACCGTCCTCTGGAGCTTTGCCGGCGACGGATCGCTCGTCACCTCGCCCATCGCCGTCAACCAGTACGTGGTGGTGGGCTCGTCGCTCGGGAAGCTCTACGGCCTCGACGGAACGACCGGATCCGTGGTGTGGACCTTCGACCTCGGCGCTCCACTGCCCACCGGGGCCGGGTGGGGCGCGCGCATGCCGCTGTCCGGGCTAGCGGCAGGCAACGGCTTGCTCGTCGTCCCGGCGGGGACACGGGTCACGGCGTTCACCCTGGCCGGGCACTGACACGCGCCGCCGGCCTGGCGTGGGCGATCGGCCGGCTCGGACCCCGCGAGCCAGCGATCCGTGTGGGGATCGCCCGCCCCATCGAAGTCGACGGCGAAAGCCGGCCAGCGGAGGCGACCCGCGATCGCCAATGCCCTTCGCTCATGTGGACGGCGCCTTTTCAGGCGCCATGTCCCGTGGACGGAGAGGCACCCGTCTTGGCGTGAAGCTCGGTCCTTCGTCGGCGGCTTTCGACGCGCACCAAGACCTCGGCGAGGTTGAGCGCTCGCTTCACCGGCCAGCAGCCCATCTTACGTTGCTCCGCGGGGTCGGCGGAGGCTGGCTGGCTCAGACGGGTCGTCCCGCCCGAACGGCGGCTTGCGACGTCGCGCCGTGTGCCTACGTTGGGGTGGAGGCGTTTCGTGCGTGGAACCGCCCACGGCACCTGGTCGCTTGTGGCTGCGGCGTTCGCCCCGCTACTCGCGACGAGTGAAGCCTGCCCCACGCCCCATCACTTCGAGATCGTCCTCCGCCCGAAGGGAGACGCGCTCTCCCGGACGCTCACGGTCAGGAGAAGCCCCGGTACGAAGACGTGGCTCTGGATCGCCGGCGCGGGCGTGAGAGCCTGTGCGCGCTGGCAGGACTGGTCGGCTGCCCCCAGCCAAGCGGAGGGGCCGCTGCAGTACGGCGACGGCGCGGGCGGAAATCTTCTCGGGTGCGCGCCGTTCGCGCCCGGCTCGCTCGCGAAGAAGATCATCCTCGTCGACCGCGGCAGGTGCCCGGTCAGCGTGAAGGTCTCGAACGTGGCATCGGGAGGCGGCCTCGCGGCCATCGTCGCCGAGCGCGAGCCGCCGGACCCCGTGGGGGAACCCCCCAACTTCGTCTACGGCGGCGGAGACCCGAGCATCGGGGGCTACACAGTGACGCGCGCGGACGGCCGCGCCCTCAAGAAGGTCGTCGGCAAGGTCGCGCGTATCGACCCGGCGATCGCCACCGGTGGTCCCGTCGATCCGGCGCTGGTGGACCGGCTGAAGACGCTCTATCGCGAGGCCGAGCCGGAAAAGCCGGTCGGACCGGCCTCCGCGTGGACGTTCTCCGGCACGTTCTCCTCTGAGACTCCAAGCGACATCGGCGGGGCGGGACGGTTCCTGGTGTTGCGAACCTCCCTCGGGTCGGTGTCCGCCTGGGCGGAACGCGTCCGGGGCAACCCCGATCAGACCGCTCGGCTCCGGGCTCTGGAGAGCGCAGCCCCGCTCTTCGAGAACATCGGCGGCTGGCTCGAGTGGCGGCTCGGCGACCACCCGAACGCCCGGCTCCTTCGGGAGTTCGTGTCGTCTCGCGTCCGAGACGACTTCGTGAACCTGCTCCTCATCAGCTGGGCCGCGGAGGGTGCCCTGAACCGCCCCACGGCCTTGCGCGACCCGTCCGAGGGTCCGGCGAGGATGCTGTTCTTCCTATCCGAGAGAGGGTATTTCGCCCCGGCGGACGCCCCGCACCTCGCGGTTGCCGTCCGGCGCACGACGGAGGACGAGCGGGCGCCCGACCTCATGGCGTTCGCACAGCGCATCGTCGCAGGCGCTCTCGGCCTGAAGCCCGGAGAGCCGCTCCCCGAGGCACTCGACTGCCTCGGCGATTTCACGCGGGCGCGCGCCTCGTTTGCGACCTACCTCGTCGAGCGGGCGAACGGCCGCACCGCAGACCCGGAGACGTCCCTCACCCCGGAGGAGGCCCTGGGGTGGTGGTCTGACCATCTCCCGCCCGACCTCTTGAGATCGATGCTACCGCTCCGGATCAAGATCTTCGGCGGCGAAGACGACTTGCTCTCCGTGCGGCTCGCCCTCCGCGCTCGGCCGCTCGGCACAAGCGGGACCTGGGACGCGCGACACAAAGTCGTAGAGTGGCGCGACGTGCCGCTCGACATCTCGGAGGAGGGGCTCCCTATGTTCCTCTATGCGTGGTGGGCCGATCCCGAGACCGCATTCCAGAGGGAACACCTGGGCTGGGTAGCGCTCCGGGGGGAGACTCTCGCGGACTACGTCGTGTGGCGCGTGAGCCTGGATGCCGGCCGTGGGGACGAGTGGGACACCTTCCTCGACGGCCTCACGCCAGGCCGGGACCTCGAGGAACAGATCGAGGCCTTTCGCTTCCGGGACGAGGGGGCGGAGGCCGAGGAGGCCCGGAGCAATCTCGCGTACGGCCCCAGCCTGATTCGCAAGGTCCTCCACAAGAAGTCTCCGCGAGCGGACCTGCTGGGGCCCTGACCGGCGAGCGCTGCAGTCCGAACGCGATGAGACCCAGAAGGCATCATGGCGTTCTGTGCTTGAGCCAGCGGCACGAGTCCTCGACACCGCTGAGGCAGGCTGCTTGGTTCTGCCTCAGCTCGCGGCAGTCTGCGGTGTGGGTGTAGCCGTAGGCAGCCGAAAAGGCCCACGGGATGGATCCCCCTGCCAGGATGGCACCGCTCGCAGCAACGACCGCCCTGTACGCGGTCGACACTGTCGCTGCGTACGGATCGGACTGGTGAGGGGTACCGACCGCCCCGATAATCAGAGCCAAGCCTCCGCCGGCGAATAGCGATGCGAGGACCGTGTCCGCAATTGGTCCCGCCGCCGAGGATGTGCACGCGCTGGCCGGAAAGGCCTCGACGGGCCCAGGTGGCGCCTTCTGAACGAAGACCCAGGAACACCCGCTAAGTTGCGCTGAGAGCGCACAGACGACTGGGAGCAGCAGGCGTGAGGTTTGCACGAATCTGTCCTCTCCTCGCGCAGTCTACCGTCTCGTCCCCGGTTCGAACGGACGGGTCTCACACCACTCGCTGAACCCGTCAGCGGACCCCACCGACGTACGCCCTTCGGCCCCAGCGCGGCACGAGATGAGCGCCGCGAGCGTTACGTGCCGGAAGGAGCGACCCCGGGCCGTCGAGCGGGACGCGGGCCAGTTTGACGAGCGTACCAGGGCTCCGTCAGCCGTCACCGCAGCCCGAACGGCCCAGCGGGCGGCTCCGTCGCAAGAGCCGCCCGCTTGACGCGGACGTCCAGGCTCGAGGCTAGTGACTGAAGACGTGGTTTCCTGTGCCGTTGTCGGTGACCGTCGCCCCGTGGTTTCCGGCGACGAGACAGTTACTAGGGGGTGTCCCTAATTAAGCCACGCCATGATGCAAGCGACGTGGACGACTGCGAGGAAGTTGCGAGCGCTCTTGTCATAGCGAGTTGCGACTGCACGGAAGCGTTTGAGCGAATGGAATCCGCACTCCACCATGTAGC
>DATKMD010000053.1:0-7490 GCA_035542075.1 Thermoanaerobaculaceae bacterium | reverse complement strand
ATGATCGAAATTGGGCGTGACGTTGCCCCGCTCATCGAGGCGTTCAAGGCCAGGAAGATCCTGGTCGGGAGGAAGTTCCCCTCGATGGCAACCTGGCTTCGGGTGTCGGTCGGCACGCCCGAGGAGATGCAAGCCTTCGTCGGGGCGCTGCGCGAGATCGTTCCCGTCCCCGCCGCCGCCTGAAGGTGAAACGCTCAGACCGGGAAGCCGTGAGAGATTTGCCGAAGGGGTAAGGCCAACACAGTGATACCGGAGTGTGACCATCGCCCGTTCAGCAGCAGGAGGCCAAGGATGACGAGCCCGCCTGAGGACGTTACGCTTGTGTGTCCGGAATGCGGCCTTCAGTACAAGGACTGGTGGCGACCGTCGGTCAACCTCGACCTTGACGACTTCGACGAGAAGTACCTCGAGGAATGCTCGAGCGCGGTTTGCCCTTCGTGCGGCCACAAGGTCTACTTTGACTCGTTGGTCGTAAGAAACGGGGTGTTCCACCTCGGGCATGAGGCCTCAGCGGGCGAAAACGACGAAACAACGGAAGACGGCGAGACCCAGCGTCCTTCCCGAGTCCGGCCTTCAGTAGTGGTAGCGCCCTTGCAGGAAGTCCACGCGGTCAGCGCGGACGAGGTACACGACGCGGTGCTCCTGGTTCAGGCGGCGCGACCAGAGACCTGGTCCGAGGTATTTGAGCGGCTCGGGTTTGCCGATCCCTGAGAACGGCTCTCTAAGCACGGCCTCCACAATCGCAAGCGCCCGCAGCGCCGTTCTGCGGTCGGTTTCGACCCAGTAGCGCAAATCCTGAATGAACTCAGGGTGGAACACCGCCAGGGGCTGTTTGCGGGGGCCGGCGGGCTTTCGGCTAGTCTTCGGCAAGGCCCAACTCGCGGCGCAACGCGGCCGTCGTTAGGGGACGCAGCCTGGTCTTCCGTGCCCGCGCCAGGGCACGCAGAAGCCGCTCTGCGTTCTTGGGCGAGCGCAGCAGGTGGGCGGTCTCCATCAGGCTCCGCAGCTCGTCGGCCGCCACCAGCGCGACATCCTCGGCCCCGCGACGCCGGATGACAACGACCTCTCGTGACTGCACGACCTCGCTGCAGAGCTTCGCCAACGTTGCGCGCGCCTGTGTGTAGGTGGTAACCGAAGCCATGCTCCCTCCAACATGTACAGGGAAACTGTACAGGTTCGACCTTGCCTTGTCAAGTCCGCCTGCTGCATCAGTCGACGCGCGGCGGGCGCGCCACACAGGCAACTCGCTGCGGGGAAGACAGGGATCGGGTGAGACTGGATTCCCGCTGGAGCCTGCCCCGGACTCCGGCCCGGGTCGGGAATGACTATCAGCGATGCGCAAACGACGCGGACTGCAGGTCTCTGCCCGCGGCAGCGGCGCCGCCGCCGTCGGGCCTATCGCAGGGCGCGCGAGCGGCCCGCGCCGGAGTGTAGCCGGAGGCTACCTGAGGACCGGGCGAGCCGGGATTGACTCCCGGCGAGCGGGGGGCTTGGGGGGTCCAGAGCGGCCGGGCGGGTGGTTGGAGTGGACGCGGGACCCCCCGCCAGTAGAGCCCCGCGATGAGCAACGCAGCGAGAGGTCCGGCGCCGGCGGCGCTCAGGGGTAGAGGCGGTTCAACAGGCGGGGGTACGGTATCGCCTCCCGCAGGTGCGAGATCCCGCACAGCCACGTCACCACGCGCTCGATCCCCATCCCGAACCCAGAGTGCGGGAAACCGCCGTACTTGCGGATGTCGAGGTACCACTCGAACGCCTGGCGCGGGAGGTTGTTCTCGGCGATTCTCTTCTCCAGCAGCTCGTAGGACCCGATGCGCTCCGAGCCCCCGATGATCTCGCCGTACCCCTCAGGGGCGATCATGTCCATCGCCAGCGCCAGCGTCGGGTCTTTCGGGTCCGGTTCCATGTAGAACGCCTTGATCGCCGCCGGATAGCGGGTGACCATGACCGGCTTGCCAGACTCATCGGCGAGCGCCGTCTCCTCGTCGCCTCCGAAGTCGTCCCCGAACTTCACGCCGAAGCCCTTGGCCTGCAGCCTGGTGATCGCATCGCCGTAGTCGATGCGAGGGTACGGCCGAGTCGTGGCCGGCACCAGCTTCGAGACGTCCCGCTCCAGCCAGTCAAGCTCCTGCTTGCAGCGCTCGATCACTCGGCTCACCAGGTACGAGACGAACTCTTCCGCGAGGTCCAGCAACGCGTCGAAGCGCATCCACGCGACCTCAGGTTCCACCATCCAGAACTCCATGAGGTGCCGACGCGTCTTCGACTTCTCCGCGCGGAACGTCGGGCCGAAGCAGTACACCTTCCCGTGTGCGGCCGCGGCCGGCTCCAAGTAGAGCTGCCCCGACTGGGTGAGGTACGCGGTATCTCCGAAGTAATCGGTTTCGAACAGCGTGGAGGTCCCCTCGCACGCTGCAGGGGTCAGGATCGGAGAGTCGATGTTCACGTAGTTGCGCTCGTGGAAGAACTCGCGGATGCCGAAGGTCAGCTCGTCTCGCACGCGCATGATCGCGTGCTGGCGCTTCGAGCGCAGCCACAGGTGGCGGTTGTTCAGGAGAAAGTCGGGTCCGTGCTCCTTGGGGGTGATCGGGTACTCGGGGCTCAGCTGCACGATCGCGAGGTCCTCCACCTGCAGCTCCACCCCGCCGGGAGCCCTCTTGTCTTCCTTGACCTTTCCGACGATCCGCAACGAGGACTCCTGCGTCACCCTTTCGGCTTCCGCCCACACCTGCTCCGGGACCTGCGCCTTGAGGACCACCGCCTGGAGGTACCCGGAGCCGTCGCGCACGACGAGGAAGCGCAGCTTGCCCGAGGAGCGGGCGTTGTACAGCCAGCCCGACACCCGGACCTGTTCCCCGATCAGCCCCGGCAGCTCGCGAATCTCGGCGTCCCGCATCAGGACCCTCCGTCGGAGCGTGAATTGTAGCGCACGGGGGTCGGTCCTGCCGACCCCTGAGCTTTCCGGCCCCCGGTCGGGGACGGGGGCTCCGTTTAGAATGGTTGAGTGAGGCTCGCGTCGCGTGGAGACCGGGAGGAGACGACAATGACCGACCGTGTGACCCGGTGGGCCCGGTTGGGGGCTGCAGTGCTCGTCTGCGCGGCGGTGACGCTGGCCTCCTGCGATCGGCTCATGGCCACCAGGATCGGCAAGATCGCCGCGCGGCCGGCTGAGTACCAGGGCAAGGACGTCACCGTGTTCGGCACGGTTTCGGAGCGCATCGACATACCGTCCCTCAAGTGCTACGTCGTCACCGACGGCAATGACAGCATCGGGGTCGTGACCAAGGGCAAGCTCCCGCTCGTCGGCGACAAGGTTCACGCCAAGGGTCGCGTGCAGGAATCGTTCGCCATCGGGTCCAGGAAGCTCCTTGTCATCATCGAGACGGCCAAGCCCACACCGACGCGGCCGCCCAACCCGACGGCTCCCCTCGGCGGACCCAAGTGATGCGCTGAGCGCCCTCAGGGCGCGGGTGCCAGGCGCGTGAATGTCTCTTCCGGCCGGAGCAGATCGCGGCAGCGTAGAAAGAAGACCCTCCGGACGACCGTGCCGTTGCGCATGACGAGGAACGGCGGCTCCTCGGTCACCTCGGCGAAGATCCCGGAGAGCCGCGAGGATATGCCCTCGCGCATGGTCACGAACAGGAAGTTCTTCCCCCTCAACTCCTCCGGTCTGTACCAGTAGAGCGACGCCAGGCCGTGCACGCCCCCGGTCATCCGCGCCAGTCGGGTGGGCAAGGTGCCGCCCGAAAGGAAAGCGAAGAGGTGGACGTTGGTGTAGCTCTCCGAGGCCATCATTTCGCCCGGGCGCAGGCGCCTCGCGACCTCCGCCACGATCTGCTCGTTGGCCGTCGCAGCAGTGGCCCACCTGCCCAGACTCCCCCGCCAGCCACCCGTCGAGGTCCAGCGCGCAATTGGCAGTCGCGGCAGGAAAAGCACCGTCGCGACCGCCGCCACCGAGAGCAACAGCCCCAATGCCACGCCGGAGGTCACAAGCCGGCGCGGGCGCGGCGTCGTGCAGGCAACCGCCACCGCCCCCAGGACGACCGCCGGCCCGATCCAGTGGGGGGCGACCTCCTCCCGCAGCGCTACGTACGAAAAGAAGACGATCGGCGTCGCCGCGGCCACCAAGAGGGCGGCCCACGCGACGTCCTTCCGCCGCCACCCCTTCCACCACGACGCGGCCATCGCGCCGGCAAGTGGGGGCGAAGCCAGCACGGCGGAGAGCACAAGGAACTCGAGGACGTGCAGAAGTGTGAACGGTCCCCGGCTGTGGCGCTCCTGGAGCTGGAAGGTGAGATTGACCCAACCGTGGCGTGCACCCCAGATCCAAACCGGAGCCGTGAGCGCACCCGAGACGGCCGCCGCCAGGTACGGCACAGGGGTGCGCAGATGAGCCCTCACCTCGGAGCGCACCAGCGCGGGCGCGAGCGCAGGCAGGACGAGCACGGCGGGAAACTTCGCCAGGAAACCGAGCGCCAGCGCGACGCCAAACCCCCACCACGCCCGCCGCTCCCCCTGCGCGATGGCGACGGCGGCCCAGGTCGCCCCGATATAGCCCGCCATCATCCCGATGTCGGTGGACGCGTAGAACGAGCCCAGGAAGAACAGGGGCGTTGCGTGAAGCACGAGGTAGGCCCACGCCGCCTCGCGCGCACCGCCGCCGAGCCGACGGACGAGCGGAAGCAGGAACACACCAATGAGGAGGCTCGCGAGGATCGCCGGGCCGCGCACCGCCAGGCGCGTCTCGCCGAGAAGCGCGCGGAAAGGGATCGGCGCCAGCATCATCAGCGGCGGCTGGTCATACGTCGCCCAGTCCGGGTGCCGGGAGCAGTCCCAGTAGTAGGCCTCGTCCCCGGAAACCGGCAGCGCCACGGCCAGCACGGCGTGCGCCACCACGAACGCGACCAGCAGCCAGGCGTACCGGCGCCCCGTCCAGAAACCCCCGGGGGCGGCGCGCGGTTCTTGGTCGGACCCCTGACCCCTGACCCCTGTCCCCTGCATCATTCGAGGTTCGCGCACTGCTCGCGCAGCTTCTCGAGCGCCGCCTTGGCGCCGACCACGCGCTCCCCCATCCCGACCTCGCGGCACTTGGAGGCGGCGGTGTTGACCTCGCGCAGCACCTCCTGGAGGAGGAAGTCGAGCTTCTTCCCCACCGCGCCGCCCTCCGCGAGCAGGGCGCGGAGGTGCGTGAGGTGGGCGGCCAGGCGCTGCACCTCCTCCGCGACGTCGGCGCGCTCGGCAGCGATCGCCGCCTCCTGCAGGACGCGGTCCTGGCTGACCTCCGTCCCCGCGAGCATCGCGACAAGCCTCTCGTGGAGGCGAGCGTGAACCGTATCCCGCAGTCGGCCGTTCACACCGGCGAGCCAGCGCTGGAAGGACTCGAGCTCGGCCGCCTCCCCGTCGATCTGGGAGAGCAGCGCCGCTGCCTCGCGTTCGCGCACGCCGACCAGCGCATCCCGGGCGGCGCACACCAGGCCGAGCAGCGCCTGGTGCTCCTCGGGCACGAGAGTCAGCTCTCCGGCGCCCTCGGCGAACCCCGGCAGTGCCAGAAGATCGCGCAGAGCGAGTGGGGCCAGCTCGAGCCCCGTCGGGCGCGAGGAGAGGGCCTCAAGCAGTGAGGACGCCACCTCCCAGTGCAACACCAGGTCCGTCTGGCCGGGGGCGACCAGTTTCAACTCCACCACGACCTGAACCCGGCCGCGCCCGATTCGCTCCGCCAGCAGCGGTCTCAGCGCCGCCTCAAGCTCGGCCGTTTCGCTCCTGGGATGGGTTCTGACCGTCACCTCGAGGAAGCGGGAGTTCAGCGAGGTCACCCGGACCTGGGCGGCGAGCCTCGCGGAGAGCTCCCCCTTGGCTTGCCCGAAGCCGGTCATGCTGCGCAAGACGCCTGCCATGGCCTCCCCTTCCGCGCGTGGCCCGCCGCCGCCATGGTAGATTCGCGTCGCACGCGGTAACCCCGCGGCCCGCGATCATGACGGCCCAGACGCCGCACACCGAAGCCCAGCGCCGCGTATCGTACACCGCGGGGGGTCCCGCGCCTCACCCACCCCCTCCCGGCGCTCTCGACCCCCCGAGCCCCCCACGTTCGCCGGGAGTGAATCCCAGCTCAATCACCGGCGACGTCTGGACATGGCGTTTGTGGGGCCTCGGCGACAGCCGGCTCGAGAGTGCCGCGACGGTCGCCACTCTCGCGCTCCTGGTGGCGAGCCGGTTTGCCCTCCTGCCATCGGGCCCCTGGGAATGGGACGAGACCCTGTTTGCCCGCGGTCTCCTGAGCTTCGATCTGCCGGCCCACTTCCCCCACCCGCCCGGCTTCCCGCTTTGGATGGCTCTCGGCTGGGTGATGCTTCGCCTGGTCGGGGACCCGCTGCGGTGCTTCCAGCTGCTCTCCGCCGCCGCGTCGTGCCTGGCCATCTTTCCGCTTGCCGCCCTCGGGCGCCGCGCCGCGCCCGCGCCGGTGGCGGCCGCGGCGGCCGTCGCCGTGCTTTTCGCCCCGGCCGTCTGGCTCCATGCCGGCCGGGGCTTCACCGACACCGCTGCCGCGTTTTTCGCGGTCTGGGGTGCGGCGCTTGCGGTCCACGGCCTCGAGGGCAGGCGGGCCACCGGCTTCACGCTGCTCTTGACCGCCGCGTTCCTCATCCGCCCGATCCTGCTGCCCCCACTCGGCGCGCTCTGGCTCGCAGGCGCACTCACCGTACGCCCGGCCAGGAAGCTGTTTCCAGGAGTGTTCCTCGGCCTCGCGGCCACCGCGGGTGCGGTGGCCGGCCTGGTGCTCGCCCAGGGGAGCTGGAGCGGGTTCGCGTCATCGTTCGTGAGACACGCGACCACGCACGCCCGCAACCTGGTCGAACACAACCCCGGCGGTGTGCTCGATCTCGGGATCGTGAAGGGGCTTGGCGGTCCGTGGTCCGCGGCGGGAGTCGCCATCCTCGCTCTCCTCGGCATCGTCGTCTGGTGGCGACGCGCGAGCCGTCGCGGTGCCGTTGCCTGGCTCGTCGTCCTCGCCGTCGTGGTGGTCCAGCTCGTCTGGCTCCAGAACCGGAAGTTCCCACGCTACGCTGTACCGCTGGAGATGGCCTTGGCGCCACTGCTCGCGGCGGTTGCCTCGGCCTTGGCGCCCTCCATCGTGGCCGCGGGGACTCTTGCCGGCCTCGGCACGGTCTGGGTGGTCGGGAGCTTCCCGCTCCTCGTGGAGCAACACACGACGCCGCTGCCCGGCTGGGCCGCCGTTCAGCAGGCCGTCGCGGAGGCGGATCAGACCGCCTCCGAGCTTGTTGTGGAGCCGGGGCTCTACCCTTTCCTGTCGTACCTGGAGCAGTTCGACCTGCGAAGAGGCCACCCGTGGAGGTTCAGCTGGTATCTGGCCCCTGCGAGCCCCGACTCGAAGGCACTCCCCTCCGGGCGCTACCTCCTGGTCACCGACTATCCGTTCCACTACTTCGGGTCTCTGGATGGCGGCGAGACACGCTTCCCCACCGCCTCGGACCGCCTGC